>WLSJ01000058.1 GCA_009705865.1 Actinomycetota bacterium
ATAACAATTCAGTACTCATGGTCCACAGCACGTGCGTTCCGTGAACCTCGAAGTACGGCCGAACTCGGGTAGTCTGAGGGTCACAAGGTGGTGAAACCATGGACGAGCGTCATCTCGACGCGATCGCCGACGCAGATACATATCCCTACTGGTATGAAGACGTAGACGAACCCGATTCGAACCCAACCTTGGTCCGCACTGAAAGTTGCGACCTCTGCATCATTGGCGGTGGCTACACAGGCCTCTGGACCGCAATCCTTGCCAAAGAACGCGACCCATCGCGTGACGTCATTCTTATTGAAGCCCACGAAGTGGGTTCTGCAGCAAGTGGTCGTAACGGTGGTTTTGTTGATTCATCGTTAACTCACGGAATTGCAAATGCGCAAGCACGGTTTCCCGACGAAGTGTCAGTTCTGGAAGAGCTTGGCCTGAAGAACCTGAACGACATCGAAGCAGCGGTCAAGAAATACAACATAGATTGCGACTGGGAACGAACTGGTGCCATTGATGTTGCAACCACTACTCACCCCACGTCTTATCTCGACGAACTACGTGATGACTACGCACACCTTCGCAAACTGGGACAAAAAGTTGAATGGCTTGATCGCGATGCCATGCAAGAACAAGTTCACTCACCTCTGTACACCGGTGGTTTATGGCGTCGTGACACCGCAGCACTCATTGACCCCGCTCGTTTAGTGTGGGGCCTCAAAGCCACTGCTGAATCACTCGGTGTTCGTATCTATGAAGATTCAAAAGCATTGTCCATGGAACGCGATGGTGTCGGAGTGCTTGTCACTACTCCGCTCGGCCGTATTCGTGCTGGCAAAGTTGCGCTTGCAACCAATGCTTTCAAACCAGTTCTCAAGCGCCTCAGCAACTACGTTGCGCCCGTCTATGACTACTGCATGGTCACAGAACCACTCACGCAATCACAACTTGATTCCATTGGTTGGAAAAATCGTCAAGGACTCAGCGATATTCCGAATCAATTCCACTACTACCGACTGACAGAAGACAATCGCATCTTGTGGGGCGGATACGACGCGGTCTATTTCTTTGCAGGCAAAGTACGCCAAGAAAATGAATCACGTCCAGAATCGTGGGCGCTTTTGTCAAAACATTTCTTTGAGACATTTCCACAACTGGAAGGTGTGCGCTTTTCTCACATGTGGGGTGGCGTCATTGATACATGCAGTCGCTATTGCGTGTTCTGGGGCAAAGCAATGGGTGGTCGCGTGTCGTACGCACTTGGCTACACAGGTCTTGGTGTCGCTGCATCTCGATTCGGAGCTGAAGTCATGCTTGACCTCATTGATGGTCGCCGTACTCGCGCTACTGCTACTGAATTTGTACGCACAAAACCCGTGCCATTTCCGCCTGAACCATTTCGATTTATTGGCATTCAAGCCACCCGATGGTCTCTTGATCACGAAGATAAGACCGGAACTCGCAATACATGGTTACGCACCCTTGACCGATTCGGTCTCGGATGGGACTCATAGGGTTTTATCCCCTACGCTCTAGACGTGTCATACGAGCCAAAAACCACTCAAGAAGTCGCTGACGGGCTTGCCGCACACGGATACTTAGCCGACGAAGGTCTAGTCACTGCTGTTTTTCTCGCACTCACACTGCACCGCCCACTGTTGCTCGAAGGCGAAGCCGGAGTTGGTAAAACCGAGCTAGCAAAGAGCATTGCGCGTTGGCAAAATGCCGAGCTCATTCGTTTGCAGTGTTACGAAGGAATTGATGCAGCTCAAGCCGTGTACGACTGGGATTATTCCAGGCAATTGTTGCACCTTCGCGCTGCTGAAGCATCTGGTGAGGCTGCACAAGCAGACACAGCCGAATTAGAAGGCCAGCTGTATGACGAACGGTTTTTACTAAAGCGAGCACTTCTGCGCGCCATCGACCATGGTCATTCAACTCCACCTGTATTACTGATCGACGAAATCGATCGTGCCGACGATGAATTCGAGGCTTACCTTCTTGAAGTGTTGTCAGATTTTCAAGTGACAGTTCCTGAAATCGGAACATTTCGCACTGACAACCCACCCATCGTGATTCTCACCTCAAACCGCACCCGCGATGTTCACGATGCATTAAAGCGTCGGTGTCTGTACCACTGGGTCGAACATCCTTCGTTTGATCGTGAAGTCGAAATCGTACGAATGCGGGTTCCTGAAGCGAGCGATGTTCTTGCACGCCAAGTTGCTGGCGCAGTGGAAGCATTGCGCGCCATCAATTTGTACAAGCCACCTGGGGTTGCAGAAACAATTGACTGGGCAGCGGCACTTGGCCGACTCGGAATCACTGAAATCGATGAAACAGTTCTCGACCGCACGCTCGGCACGGTGCTGAAGTACCGCGAAGACCACAGTCGTGTCCGAGATCACGGCATCGCTGGCGTAGTACAACAGGCATTTGATCGTGGCCTCCTTCACGGTTGAGTCAACCCCCGACCGACTTGCAGTCGGATTCGCGCGCATTCTTCGCCGTCTCGATATTGCAACGCCACTTGATTCAGTTCTCACATTCATCAACGCTTTGTCAGTAGTCGGAATAGATGATCGCAATTCGGTGTACTGGGCAGGTCGTGCCACTTTGGTTCGCCGTCCTGAAGACATCGCACTGTTCGACAAAGCATTCAATGTCTTTTGGGAACATCGAGAATCAGTTGTAGCCGACGATGAAGAACAACAAACCGTCACACTTGCACTTGACTCTGAAGAAGAAGGCAGTGCAGACGGAAACGCTGATGCGTCCGATGACCCCACTATCACGCTGCGATTCTCTGGCGTTGAAATATTGCGTGACAAAGACTTTGCTGACTACTCAAACGACGAGATGCAGCAAGCCCAACTCTTTATGCAATCACTGCGCATGGCAGGCCCTCCTCGCCCATCACTTCGCATGAAGCCAACTCGTTCGCGCGGAAAACGGCCAGACATGCGAGCAACGGTTCGTGCTTCTCTTGCGGCCAGCGGCGAACCCATGCGACGTCACTGGGTAGAAAAAGGTGACAAACCACGACGCGTTGTCTTTCTTCTCGACATCAGCGGCTCGATGGAACCATACGCACGTGCCCTCGTTCGATTTGTTCATGCAGGTGTTGCTGGCAGACAACGAGTGGAAGCATTCACTCTTGGTACTCGCCTCACCCGCATCACGCGAGAATTGTCGTCGAAAGATCCAGACCGTGCATTACGTGCTGCCGGTGAAAACGTTCGCGATTGGAGTGGCGGTACTCGCCTTGGCGAGACGCTGAGACTGTTTAACAACGAATGGGGCGTTCGAGGCATGGCCCGTGGTGCCATCGTTGTGGTGTTGTCTGACGGATGGGATCGTGGAGATCCAATCGTGTTGGCAGAGCAAATGCAGCGCCTTCACCGAGTGGCATTTCGCATTGTGTGGGTAAACCCTTTGAAGGTCACACCCGGATATGCACCTCTTGCGCGTGGAATGGCAGCTGCACTGCCGTATGTTGATGACTTCGTAGAGGGACATTCTCTCGACGCCCTTGAGCAACTCACTAAGGTCATCAATCATGCGTGAACTTCTGAACGACATCGACCGTTGGCAAGCAGACGGCAAACGAGTCGCCGTTGCACGCGTCGTAGATATTGAAGGATCTGGCCCACGTGGCGCCGGAGCTGCAATGGCTGTCAGTCAAGACGGTGAAGTCAGCGGTTCCGTCAGCGGTGGTTGCGTGGAAAGTGCAGTCGTTTCAGAAGCTCTCGCCATCTTGGCCGGCGAACAACCAAGCCGTGTCGTCACCTTCGGCTATTCAGATGACGAAGCATTCGCTGTTGGGCTCACATGCGGTGGAATCATTCACTTGTTCATTCAGCCGCTCGAATGGTGACCATGAATTCGTACCAAACTTTTTCTGCACTAGTTCGAGACAACTCTCCTGTCGCACTGGTCACTGTCGTTGACGGACCTTCAGTTGGGTCAACAATGGTTGTCACACCAACAGGAGTTGTTGGTGGCTCTCTTGGCAATGCAGACATTGACCGGGTTGTGTCTCGTGATGCAATTGGTGAACTAGAAGCGGGGCGCACACTTGTGCGTCATTATGGACCTCATGGTGAATCAACACCAGAAGATCTGGTTGATACGGAAACAGTGCGAGTCTTCATCGAAAGCTTTTCCCCACCTCCACTGATGTGGATTTTTGGTGCTGTTGATTTCACTGCAGCGTTAGCTCGGGTTGCCAAAGTTCTTGGCTACCACGTCACCGTGTGTGACGCTCGCGAAGTGTTTGCTACTCGCAGACGTTTTCCCATGGCTGACGAAGTCAAAGTGACATGGCCATCGCCGATGTTCACTGAAAATGGCCACCGCTTAACGTCGCGCGACGCAGTATGCATTCTGACCCACGACCCGAAATTTGATGTTCCTGCTATTCAGGGGGCCCTCGCTACATCAGCTGGCTACATCGGTGTTATGGGAAGCCGTAAGACACATGCAAAACGTCTCGAACGTATGGCAGAAGTTGGTATTACTAGTCCTGCAGATTTAGCCCGTGTTCATTCACCAATTGGGCTTGACCTTGGTGGTCGCACTCCAGAAGAAACTGCCATCTCAATTGTTGGCGAAATCATTGCAACTCGTACAGGTCGAAACGCATCACCACTCGGTGCGAGCGACGGCGCTATTCACTAACCGTTACAAACGGTAATGAGCGATGTTGCTGGGGTTTGTCCACGCAACACGAGCAGCTTGCTCTTTCGACATGATTTTGAATTTAACAACCTTGCCGCCAAACGGAGCATGAATCATTGCAAGGTCGATACCGAGATACATCTGAACGTGTGTGCCTTCACCAACTACATCACCAGCAATTGCATCTTTACGATCCACCCGCATTCGAGGATCTAGCTGTGACACTGCTTGACGAGGCATGTCAACTCCGGCAGTTCTCCATGAGAACCACATCAGACCTGAACAATCCATCTTCACGTACGAATCTTCTTTGCCTTGAACGTACCGAACGTTTAGTTGCGTCAATGCCGACAACATTGCAATCTGATGATCACGCGGAGCACGCGACCACGCACCATCAAGTGCTGACGACTTCAGGTTCAACCGAGCTGCAACTCCATCAGACACCACACGACGTGCCGCCAGATACTGAGGGTCCTCTTGGTTCTCTGTTCGCATGATCAGACTTAGTGCACGAACTGCATCGACAGAAATTTGGGGGCGTTTGCGAATTGATTCGCCGGGCATCTGAAGTTGGCGCGAACGCACGTCATTGCCTGTGCTGCTTGCCGCATGGGCTGGGCCAACATATGCCACGGCAGTTACCAGCATCAAGACGGTCAATCCGCGCAGAAATGTGACAACCCGAACCATTTAAGGCAGGCTATTACTAATGAACGCGCCTCACAGAAAAACACTCGGCGTCCTTCTGGGTGCAGGCGCTGGCACGCGGTTTCTGGGTGCCGAGCACAAGTTGCTAACCGCAGTCGATGGCGATGCAATCATTGCGCAATCCCTTTTGGCCATGACCACTTCTGGCCTCGATTCGTACATCGCAATTTCTGGGGCTGTGGATATCAGTAGTTTTCTTAATGACGTTGAGGAAGTTCATAATCCTGATTGGAAAACTGGTCAACGCAGTTCAGTCCTTGTCGCTATGCAGTACGCACGGACTCATGGTTTTGACTCAATCGTCGTTGGCCTGGCAGACCAACCCTTTATTTCGTCAGATAACTGGCGGGCCGTTGCCGCATCGTCGTCCCCTATCGCCATCGCCACATTCAACGGAATTCGCGGAAATCCCGTGCGTCTGCATTCAAGCACGTGGGATGCATTTGAAAATCTTGATTCTGAACCTGACGAAGGAGCACGAAGTCTCATTCGCATGCATCCTGAACTGGTTCGGGAAGTAGCCTGTGAAGGCAATTCCGCAGACATCGACACCACAGAGGATCTCGACCAATGGACCTAAATCACCAATTCACTGTTGCAGTTCCCGTTGAAGATGCATGGCGCATTCTCACCGATGTTGAGCGCATTGCTCCGTGCCTTCCTGGTGCGCAGTTGCAAGAAGTCGAAGGCGATACATACCGCGGCATTGTCAAAGTAAAAGTCGGACCAATCCAAGCCCAGTTCAAAGGTCAAGCGAGTTTCCTCGAACGAGATGACGTTGCACACAAAGCTGTTCTCAAGGGCGAAGGTCGTGACACCACTGGAAAGGGAAACGCTTCAGCTCTCATCACTGCAGAACTAACGGCAGTTGACGCAACTAGTACTTCAGTCACTGTCAGCACTGACCTGTCCATTACAGGAAAAGTCGCACAGTTTGGTCGCGGCGCCATGGCAGACATCAGCGACAAGCTCCTTGCACAGTTCGTAGACAACCTCAACACGCTGATTGCGGAACAACCAAGCACACCTGCCGCTGCTGCACCAGCCGCTGCGGCTACCGAGGGTGTTCGCACTATTGAAAGTGCTGAAGTTGCGCCACTTGATCTTCTCAGCGCGGCAGGCAGCCCATTGCTGAAGCGAGCAATTCCTGTTGTGGTTGTGGTGGCAGCAGTGCTTCTCTGGCTCATCATTCGCTAATACATGCAATTACCCGGCGCTTCTCCTTCTCAAGAAGACATCGCTGCAGTTACATCACTGATCGGGCGCGTTCCTCAAGGCGATTTTCGCATTGTGGTTCGATCATCAACTGGCACTCCTGTGGTGCTGATGAATTTTCCACTGTTGAACGACGGAACACCAATGCCTACTTTGTACTGGCTCGTCGGTGCATCTGAAGTTCATGCAATCAGCACATTGGAAGCTGAAGGTGCAGTTAACGCAGTCGAAGCGTTAATCGGTCTCGAAGCAATCGACGCCATTCACCTTCGATACGCAGCTCAACGCGATGCTTACTTGCCAACCTCACACTACGGGCCACGTCCTTCAGCAGGTGTTGGTGGCACGCGCCGAGGCGTGAAATGTCTTCACGCACATTTTGCACATTGGTTGGCAGGTGGAGACGACGCGGTTGGTGCGTGGGTAGCTGATGAACTTTCTCTACGAGGCGTTGCATACGCACAACCACTATGACATCTGTTGCTGTTATTGATGTTGGCACCAATTCCACCAACCTTTTGGTTGTTGATGAAAATGGCGTAGAACTTGCCCGCACTATTACATCAACACGACTAGGCGAAGATCTTCATTCAACTGGCGTGCTGTCACACGACGCAATTGCTCGAACAATTGACGCCATCACGATTCACATTGCAACTGCACATTCTCTTGGTGTCACCAATGTGCGCATTGTTGGTACAGCTGCGTGTCGACGAGCTAGCAATACATCACAGTTCAGTGACCTGCTCACTGAAAAAACTCAACATGTTCTCCAAGTGCTAACAGAAGCAGAAGAAGCAGAGCTCACATTTTCAGGCGCGCTACGCGGATTGCCCGTTAGCAACGAACCCACCCTGGTGATTGACATTGGGGGCGGCAGCACTGAATACACGGTTGGTACAGAATCAATCGACACCTTTGCCAGCATTCCGTTCGGAGCTGTCACCTCAACCGATTCTCATATTTCCTCTGACCCTCCGCGACCAGAAGACCTCACAAATCTCATCGGAGCCGTTGCAGATGAAATCGATGACATTACGCGTGAGATTCCCGCACTAAGTACCCCCATGCGCACCGTTGGCGTTGCAGGCACCATTGTCACCATTGCCGCAGTTGAACTTGGCCTTCATGCATTCGATGATTCCGCACTGCACGCAATGGTCCTTTCACGAGACGCCGTTGAAGATGTCTTTCGCACAGTGGCAACTGAACCACTGGCACTACGCATACAGAACCCGGGACTCACCTCAGACAGAGCAGACATCATTGTGGCCGGGTGCTGCATTCTTGTAGCCACCATGCGACGCCTACATTTGTCAGAGATAACCGTGTCAACTCGCGGACTTCTCGATGGGGTCGCCCACCGTGCCAGACTGACATCATGACAGCGGTCCATCCAGCTCGACCATCCAACGTCGGACTTCGCCTGTACGGACGACGAGTTGTGCTTCGGCCACTCGTGCCTCAAGATTTCACTGGCTGGAGCGAAGTGCGCAGACGCAATGGTGAATGGCTCACGGTGTGGGAACCCATGCGACTTGTTCATCATCCAGACCCAGAGCAAAACCGTGATGTTTTTGCAGCCCGATGCGGAGCACGCGACCGTGAACGTCTTGCCGGCTCCCAATACGCATTCGGAATTTTTGTTGACGGAGCATTTGCCGGAGAGATAAACCTCAACAACGTCGTTCGTGGCGCATTCCAATCAGCCACAATCGGTTACTGGATAGACAAATCTCGCGCTGGTCGTTCGCTCATGGCTGAGGCATTAGCAGTGCTCGCTCAATACGCCTTCGAAAATCTTCATCTTCATCGCCTAGAGATCTGCATTATTCCGCGCAACAGCAATTCGCGTCGCGTCATGGAAAAACTAGACATACGCACAGAAGGCGTTGCCGAACGATTCCTGGAAATCAATGGCGTGTGGGAAGACCATGTGCGTTACGGAATCACTATTGAAGAATGGAATGATCGCCGCGAGGAATTCCTCGAGCACTGGATCAACTCTTAAAGCGGAGTATTGAACTCAATCGCACGCATGCGACGAACAGTCTTTCGACGTTTCCATTCTTTTGTCTTCCAATGCTTCAACACATGCTTGCGGCTTTTTTCAATACCGACAAGTGGGTCGTGATGATGCATCGGTTTCCATGCAGGACCCGGCTCTTCCACGTCTAGTGGTTCTACGCCGTGCCTCATCGCTTCTTCAGCTAAGTGAAGTTCACTGTGAACGCGATGTCGTTCATTGTGGGCGTGAGCCCGCAATTCCTGACGCGGCACAGGGGCACGATCCTGGTTGCGATTTCGATTACTCACCGCTGCCTCCTTAAGGAGTCCAAGAGGGAATCACTGTGGTTCCCTAAGCGAAAGTTACTCCTCTTTGCAGGCCCGCGAGACGGGTTTTCCCCTATTACTTATTGACAAAAGTGTTAGTTAATCCGAATACGGTGCAGAACTGGTTTCTGGTCTGCGATTGCCCGTAACAAAACCCGGCATGTTCCGCGCTTCAGCGCTATCAACCGTTTCGTGGAGTTTTTTACCTTGCAAATTGAGCGCGAAGAAGTATCTACCGACCACTCAGTTGTCCATGGTCCATGAATGAAACCAAGATCATCAAACTTCACTGATTGTCCACGAACAACACTGCGCACTTTCATTGTGGTGACCGCAAATGATTTCTTGCCAGCACCTATTTCATTCGTTGCTGCAATCTGAATCTTGTACTTCGTGCCATTTTGAAGCCCTTCAAATCGCACTGAACGCTTAGTCCCATCAGCGGTCATCTTTCGTATGACTTTCCCATTCAATAACAACGACACTGTGGAAGATGTAATTGCAGAACCCCCATCGCATGGAGGATCCCAATTCACTACTAGCGATCGGTAATCAGTGGTGACACTGATATGAGACGCTCTGCCAGGAGCAGTCGCTGCAATAGGAGACAATTCCAAGAACAACATTTTGTTGGGTGATGTAGCAGTGAGCCCCGTGATCACACCAGGAGTTGCTCGAGCCACGATGGCATTTGCAATTGAAGCCACACACAGGCCTGGTTGTTGTTGCGCTAACAAGGCTGCGTACCCCGCAACTAATGGAGACGCCATTGAAGTCCCCACGTCAAAACCATATTCCGAATCAGAATTTTTCTCTGGACTACTCCACGATGATTCGATCATTCGTGAACGATCTCCACCTGGTGCATACAAGTCAATACACGCACCGTCATTTGAGTAATACGCAACAGCATCTGACACTGACACCGCGCCAACGGTGAGTGCTCCGGCAACGTCGCCGGGCGCAATCTTGCATGCGTCATATGGTTTGCCACTGTCGTCGCCGTTTCCTGCAGCAACAGTGACCACCACTCCCTCATTGATAAGAGCTCGCACTTCTTCATCAATAGTTGCGCCATCATCACCAAGGTCAACACCAAAACTCAGATTTGCAATTGCTGCAACACCAGAACGATGATGCGCACGCACCCATCGCAATCCGGGCACCACGTCAGGGACTTCGCCAGAACCGTTGCAGTCAAGTACTCGCACAGAAATGATTCGGGCTTGCGTCGCAACACCCACCGTGCTGCCCGCTGCTAGTCCGGCAACATGAGTTCCGTGCCCATCGCAATCAGACCCAGGAGGGTCGACCACCGATGACCCATCAGTTGTGCGCACATCAAGCCCAGCAAACACTCGATTCACCAATTGTTCATGTGTGGCGCGCACCCCTGTATCAACGATGTAAATGTCAATCCCGCTACCGGTGAGCGGGCCGTGATCAACCACCCCGTCTAGCGGTAGAGCCTGTTGATTAATGCGGTCTAAGTGCCACGAGACGCCCACAGGGGCCGATTGGGCACTGCTCTGAGTAATGACCGCGCCCAGAAGCGCACCGACACACAACGCCGTCCAGCGCTTCCCTTTCACAAGTACAGATGCTACCGTTGAGAAAGTTTCAAGGCTTCAAGAGCCCTCGAATAAGGACGTAGTGATGAAAGCATTTTCCCAACGATTCGGATCAGTGATTTCTGCAGTCGCAGTCATTGCATCTTTAGCCCTTGCAACACCAGTTGCTGCTGCAGTCCAATCATTTGGCAAAACATACACAGTGTCAGCCACCATCAAAGGTGGAAA
>WLSJ01000059.1 GCA_009705865.1 Actinomycetota bacterium
CCCACCATGACCCAACGGGCTGCGCCCTTCAGTGGTTCCATGGTTTCTTGCTTGGCATACGCCTTCACTGAGTCCACAAGATTGCTTGCGTGACTAACCGGACCTCGAGCGGGTCGTTGCGAAGAGCGGGACATAACCATGGGCTACGCATTCTACGCCAGCTATTCAGAGATATCCACAGGGCTATAAAGGCTTCTGAAACTTCGTCAGTTCTTCATAGTGGGTCATCATTTCAGCGAGAGAGCGAATTCCTGACGAAATATCACCCGATTGCAGCAAGGTACGCCTGTCTTGGGCTCCTGCCGGAAGAAGCCGTGCAGTTGCCCAAAAAGCCTCACGTAACAGAAGATCGGTATCCCCAACTTTCTTGGCCAATGTGACGATCAAGTCACACAGCTCGCGTGACGGCGTATTGCCGATACGACGAAGAACATCGACGAGCGTTTCAAAATGCGCATCGCGCTGGTCTTCGTCACACTGGATTTGAGGTGATCTTCTGCATCGTGCCTGCGGGTACGGGTCATCATCTAGCCAATCGATAACGGTAATCACATCTTCGGCGTGTCCGATCAAAAGAATTCGACCGTCATCTTTGTACAGGTCATCAATCTGTATCAGAACCCCGACGTCACTGCGCTTGTCATTTCCGCCTACTTCACTGCCACGCTCGATCAATACTGATGCAAACACGCCGTCGGAATCCTCTAGCACTGCACACATGCGCACATACCGTTCCTCAAAGACATGAAGCGACACAGAATCTCCTGGTAGGTAGGTAGTACCAAGTGGAAAAACTGGCCAGGTATTAATCAAGGAGTCAACTGCTCAACAGATGGCGTAGCAGAAGCCTTGCCAATTGACTCCGCCAACGCGTACCAAATAGGTCTATAAGAGTTCTGGTTGTCAATGCCAGATTTATTCATAAGAAGAGAAAACAACACCGGTTCAGAATTAGGAATCGGGAGATAACCAACGAGTGCTTTGACTCCGTTTAGCGTGCCGGTTTTGCCTCGCAGCTTTCCTTCAACTGCAGTTCCCCCAAACACGTCCCGAATTGTTCCAGATTGAGAAGCAACAGCCAAGAGGTCGGGAAATGATGATGAAAATTTGTTCAGAAGAATCATAAATACATCACATGAAATACGATCTTCAGCTGCTAATCCTGATCCGTCAAATAATTGAATATTTGTATTCGCATTCCACTGTGCTAGCTGCTCGGCGACGGCTTCGAGTCCGACCGCGGTGGATCCGGTCCCCTTCGTAGCGAAACCGATTTCTTTTAGTAACAATTCCGCAGTGTTGTTATCACTATTGACAAGCATTTCTTGAATGATGTTTGTCAGTGGCGCCGATTGCACTGACGCAATTACCGGGACGTCAGACTGCATGGCATCGCGACGAGGGACGCTTGCGACCATCACCCCCCGAGCTATCAGCAGATTCTGAAGTTCGGTAGCTGCTGCTAGCGCCGGATCATCAGGTTTCAGCGGCTGACCAAGAACTACGCCATCATCAACGAATAACGCCCCGAGTGGTCCGGCCTCTGTGAAATGAAAACTCTGCGGCCAGACGTCCACAAAGCGTTTGTCGTCGTACCGCGTATCAACTCCGACAATTGAACCTGTAATTTGCTTTAATCCCGCGGCAACAATTGAGTCGGCCAGTGTTTCTAAAGATGTTCCTGACGTTGTCGGGTATTTCTCTGAAGCGACATACTCATTACGCACAAGAACGGGGTCTCCCCCTCCCACAAAGAACAAATCTGTCACCACGCCCGCAGCATCCATTAGACCATTGACGCTGGTCGTGAAGGTAAACGTTGGCTTCAACTTCTCAAGAGCCACTGCAGCAGTCACCAATTTTGTAGAGGAAGCCGGAATAAAAACCTTTTCTGAATTTATTGAGCCGAGCCGCAAGCCCATCCAATCGACTGCAGCGCAACTGTTTGTTGGGACATTTGACGACACACTCGAAAAACTACGCACAATCTTTCCTGTGCGAGTGATGACCGACAACGTATTGGGAGCGCGACGAGCTGACAGCAGTGAAACTCTTGGCGTCACCGTTACCGATGTATCAATTTGATGCGTGACTCGCGAACTAGTTCGGTCAAGCACCAGGTACAAGGCACCAAGACCTATAGAGCCAACAAACGCCACGACACCGAGAACACGCAGAGGATTACCTAGTGCGCGACCTGGACGCATGTTTCTATTTGCGCGCGACACCTGTGTGCACCGCGTATCGATAGAGATGACCAAGAGCTACTGCTGCGCGGTTACCGCTTGCGTAACACAAACGCCCTGTATCGCGTACAGTCCGAACTCCAGAGTTTTCCGGATCTGCAACGGCCAATTCAGTAGCCAGCAGAATTGGTTTTCCTGTTGAAACAGATAAATCGTGAGCGGCCTGAGCGAATCGTGCGTCTTGACGTTCGTGATACTCAACAATTCGATCAAGTCCGTGATCCGGATGGAAATGGCCTTCCCTCATCAGACGAGCTTGGTTCGCTTGAATCCCGAGTCCGAGGTAAATAACTGCATCAACGGATGGATGCTCGGCGATCATTGCCATTACTTCAGGAATTGTGTCACGCGTTTCCCCGCCAGCGCAGTCGACGGGATTGTTACGACTCCATCGAGGAGGAAGCTTGGTATCAATCTGCGCGAGAAGATCATCGGGCAATGCCATCAACTGCATCGAGCCATCATTAGCTATTGCGTCACTAGTAACTACGCCCCACCCACCAGCGGTTGTCAGCACAACAACATTTGGACCTTTCGGTAGCGGTTGTGTGGCAAATGTTGCTGCTGCTTCGAACGCTTCTTCCACGGTTGCCGCACGTGTAATGCCTCCGGCTTTACAAGCTCCATCGAATATTGCATCATTCGCGGCCAACGCACCCGTGTGACTAGCTGCTGCTCGTGCACCTTTATCGGTTGCGCCACCTTTGATGAGAACTACCGGTTTGATAGAGACGACTCTGGAAAGACGTTCCATCAGGCCACGTCCGTCACTTATACCTTCGACGTAGGTCAGAGCGACTTTTGTTTCAGAGTCAGTGCCGTACCATTCGACCAAGTCGGCAACTCCGAGAGCAGCTGCGTTTCCAGCTGAAACTGCTCGGCTAATTCCGACCCCTGTTTGTCGCGCGTAGTTCAAAAAACTTGAAACGAAGTTCCCACTTTGACTAGCGACCGCAATTGCACCTGCAGGAGGATATGGCGCAACTATCTGCGCACATAGTTTTGCGGGAGTCGAAACCACTCCTTGACCATTTGGCCCGGCGAGAAGTATTCCGAGTTCATCTGCGAGGGCTACTAGTTCAGCTTCAAGAACTTTTCCTTCTTCACCGGCTTCTCCATAACCAGCTGATGTCAAGAACGCAGCACGAATGCCCTTCTTTGCGCATTCACGCAGCAATTGCGGATTAGCAGAGGCGGGAGTGCACACGAAAACCAAATCGATGGAATTGTCCGGAAGAGATGCGATATCAGCGACAGTCTTGATGCCGAGAACCTCTTCTCCTTGGAGATTTGTGCCATATACGCCACCTGCGTATCCGCTTGCCAAGATGTTGTGCAGAGATACAAAACCGAACTTTCCTGGGTGAGTCGATGCACCGGCTACAAGCACTCCACGAGGTTCGAACAAGGCGCGGAACTGTGCGTCTGTATACGGAGCACGTGCAGACACCATCGAAATGTTTCGTTCACCCATTTCAACCAGTGCGTCTACAGCGACAACATCTCCGCCTTCTCGAACAATCAGCGGGTTTACGTCTACTGAAACAATGTCTGTACGTTCCAAAGCAACGCGCGATAACCCAACGATGACAGAGACCAATTGCGCCTTGTTAACTTCAGCCTCTCCTCGGAACGATTCCAACAGGCCTTGCATCCTGAGTGAATCGATCATCGCAACAGCACCAGCTTCATCGACGGGAGCAGGGCGGAATGCAACGTCCGCAATCACTTCTGCCATTACGCCGCCAACGCCCAACATGACCGTGGGACCAAATTGTGGATCCACAAGCATTCCGGCTATCAGTTCACGGGTACCACTAATCATTGGGGCGACCAATAAATGGACGTCACCATCGCTTTTGGTGGCAGCTGCCAACAAGCTCGTAGAGGCTTCACGCACAGCATCAGCATTGTGAAGTCGTAAACGAACCAGACCGCGCTCGGTTTTGTGAGCAATCTTGTCGCCACCAAGTTTCACAACAACGGGAAATCCGAGGTGTTCTGCTGCAGCAACTGCCTCTTCAACCGTGGTGGTTTTTGATTCTGGTGCGAAAGGCACACCGTAGAAGGCCAACAACTCTTTCGAGTCAGATTCGGACAGGGTGGAAGAAAACTCAGATGACACGACTACACACGGTAGTCAGAAAACACACTCCATGACGGGTGCAACACTCAGATATAGGTCAGCGGGCTACATGTACTGCCAAAGCAGCGGCGATTTCTGTTGGCATTTCACCCAGTACGAGATGGCCTGCTGGCAGTTCGAGCAATTGAGCTCCTGATACGACAGACGCAATATGTCGCGATTTCGAGATGTCAACCCACCTATCTTCGATACCACCGATGACAAGACATGGAGCCGTAATACTTGAAAGACTTTGTTCGATGTCAATTCGAATATCGAGGTCTAGTTGCGCATCCGAGCCTGGCTGCAGCGCAAGAGCGGCAATCTCAACAGCCGCTTCAAACATCGGCTCGATAACAGCAAGTCCAGCTGCTGTGTAACCATCAGCAAGTGCATAACGCATAAATAGTTGATGATCGATGGCTATTAATCGACGCCACAGATCAAAGGTCACTTTCATCCGGGCATCAGATTGCGACCAGCCACACAAAGATGTGACAGTTATAACGGCGTCAGGGAATAGAGCTGCACATTGCAGAGCAGCGACGGCACCAAGCGAATAGCCGATGACATGAAATTGTTTGTGCCCCAAATGATGCATCAATTCAACTGCATCGGAAACAACCTCATCGAGGTCTATCGGTGCTTCAGGCATAGACGATTCACCTGAACCGGGAAACTCAAACGTGATCCACTGAAGAGAAGCAGAACACATTTGCTGAATCTGCGTCCAGGCGTTGGCTGATTGCGTAGTTCCATGGAATGCAAGTATCGGAACGCCATCGCCTTCCATCGAATATCCAATTGTGTGGCCGTTGTGATTCCAAGAAGACATGAGGTCACAGTATCGGATTGGGATGTCAGTCCTTAGACCAGAAGTGCAGATCGAAAGAACGAAACTACGTGATCGCAATGATCTTGAATATTCTGCGGAGTAAGTGCTTTATCGTTGAGTAACTCATCTATAAACGGAGCATCGGAAAAATACGTCAAAATAGCCCCGTACCCCGTGATGATGAGGTGCTGCGCATTATGTTGCCGAAAATTACCCATCTGCATTTCTTGGGTGAAATATGCACAGGCTTTGTCAAACAGTGGGCGCAGAAATCCGGCGAGGTCAACACCGACATGAACGCCACTGTCCAACGCTTCGCGACGCATGATACGGACGTAATCGGGAGTGCTTGCGAACAGATCGAAACCGGCTCGAATAACCAATTCGGCTTTATCCCAACCAGAAGTTGGAGAAGAAATTGCTACCTCTAGACCTTCCAGCCACTCCGACAGCAGCATCTCAAAGACATCTGCGTACAACGCTTCTTTGTTGGGAAAATGATGCAACAAACTTGGTCGACGTATTCCAACCCCAGCCGCAATGTCGTTTAATGATGTGCCCTCGTACCCGCGGTCAGCAAAGCAATGCAGAGCTTCATCAAGAATCAGTTCCCTCGTTGATTTCGAGGCGACCTCGTCCTGGGTGTTTGTCACACTTTCAATTTACCGTCCCAGTTGCCCTACCTACCAGTAGGTAGCGAGTTAGGGTGCTCGTATGAATACGATTCTTTCCAGCGTTCTTACAGCCGTAGCCGTAGCAGCTGTGGTTAATACCGCCGCTATGGCGTGTACCACCATTTACCTGCACCGTGCCCTTAGCCATCGAGCTCTTGCTCTTCGTCCGTCCGCAGCGCTTGTATTTCGCGCCATCCTGTGGCTATCTACGGGTATCAAACCCAAAGAATGGGTGTCGGTGCATCGCAAACATCATGCCTTTACAGATATTGGTGGCGATCCACATTCGCCAGTGCTTCTCGGATGGAAGACCGTGCAAGCAAAAAATGTTGCGTTGTACCGCGCGACGATTAAAGACCCAGACACGATTTCTCGCTATGCAAAAGATCTCCCTGATGATCGTTGGGACAAGATGTTCTTTGGGCATAACAAAACAGGTCTGTTATTAGGCATTGCGATCTTGATGGTTGCGCTTGGTCCGTGGACCGGGCTACTCGCAGCATTCATTCACGCCAACGTGTATTTGGCTGGCAATGCTGCAGTCAATGCCCTAGGTCATCACTTTGGACGTCGTCCGTACGACAACAAGGCAACGAATCTTCAGTGGCTCGCATTCTTCACGATGGGCGAAGGCTTACACAACAACCATCATGCAGCACCGTCCTCACCTCGGCTTTCACATCGATGGTTTCAAATTGATCCAGGCTGGTGGATAATCAAGATGTTGACAATTCTCCGCCTCGCGACATTGCGCTTTGCCGACATTCGCTTGACACCTGCGGCTAAAGCTTCTTTGTCCTAGCAAAGCCACTACATTTTTGATGTGTCATTAGAAATTTCCTGCAGTCAATTTTTTGACGGAGATTCTTTGCGAGGCTCGCATCGTCTCGTTATCGCTGAATCGGGAATAATCGAGAGCATCACGCCCTTCGCCGGCACAGCAGATGTGCCTTTGATTTCTCCGGGATTTGTCGATGTACAAATGAACGGTTTTCGCGATGTCAATGTCTCGGATGCATCCAAGGAGGAACTGCAGGTTCTGGATAACTATTTGTTGTCAGCCGGTACAACAACATGGCTAGGGACCATCGTCACCGCGCCTCTTGAAAGATTGACTCATTCGATTCAGTTCCTTCATAGCGTCGTTGCGTCAAGAGAAGTTGCTGGTTTCGCTGGCGTACACATTGAAGGCCCTTTTCTAGGAAATGCCCCCGGCGCACACAACACCAAACACATCGTTGCCTTTGACATGAAATGGATATCTGGCCTTCCACAGAGCATTCGAATGATGACCGTTGCTCCCGAACAAGATGATGCTGGCACTGCGATTCGCGCTCTATGCGATTTAGGAATCACAGTGGCTCTTGGCCATTCGCGCCCCACAAAGCAACAATTTGAAGACGCGGTAGACGCCGGTGCACGAATGGTGACTCACCTTTTCAACGGGATGAGTGGAATTCATCATCGTGACCCTGGTCTTGCATTGTGGTCGCTCACTAATCCCAAGGTGGCTGTCGGACTGATTGCTGATCTCGTACATGTGCAGACTGATGCTGTCGCACTGGCTTTTCAAGCAGCCGGCACCCGAGTGTGTCTGGTCTCTGACTCAGTGGCATGGATGCGTCCCGAGAACAGCGGCGGACGCATAGAGATCAAAGATGGAGCACCTCGCCTACCAGACGGAACTCTCGCAGGTTCAAGTACACCGCTTGGCGTATGTGTACAAAATGCAGTGCAGCAATGTGGCGTATCGCTCGACAGAGCTCTCGCTAGCGCAACGTCTATGCCAGCAGACACTGTGGGTTTGACTGGGGTGGGACGAATACGAGTTGGTCAACCATCAGATATTTTGGCGCTCAGCGAAGACCTTTCCGTTCTGAAAGCCTGGCGCCGATTACCATCATGAGGTGACTTCTGTACTAAGCCCCGATCAAGACGACCTCGCTATTTCGATTATTCGAGGCTTAGCAATGGATGCCCCTTTGGCGGCAAACAGTGGGCATCAAGGAACTGCAATGTCGCTTGCTCCTCTTGCTCACGTTCTGTACAGCCGTATTTTGCGTCATGATCCCACAGCTCCAGACTTCATCGACCGCGATCGTTTAATTCTTTCAAATGGACATGCCTCAATTTTGCAATATGCAATGTTGTTTCTTTCTGGTTACGGTCTTGAGTTATCTGACCTCAAAGAATTTCGTCAATGGAACTCTGCAACTCCGGGGCACCCAGAAGTTGGACACACTGCCGGTGTGGAAGTAACGACCGGTCCACTAGGTCAAGGTTTTGCCAATGCAGTCGGAATGGCAATAGCCGAGTCTCATCTACGTGATGTTCACGGCCCCGATGTCATCAACCACCACACGTATGTAATTGCCGGAGACGGCTGCCTGATGGAAGGAATCAGCCACGAAGCCGCATCGCTTGCCGGGCACCTGAAACTGGATCATTTGGTGTGTATTTTCGACGATAACAAAATCACCATTGACGGAAGCACAGATCTCACTTGTAGCGACGACGCGCCTGCACGCTTTCGCGCGTACGGATGGAATGTAATTGAAGCCGGAGAAATAGCAGAAGATTGTGATGCAATTGAAAAGGTTTTGATTCAAGCCCGCGATCATAAAGGCGCACCAACTTTGGTTGTGCTTCGCTCTCACATTGGGTTTCCGTCTCCAGACCTCACAGACAAACACGAAGCTCACGGGAATCCGTTTACGGCACCTTTAGTCTCGGCAACTAAAGCGGTCATGGGTATTCCGGATGAATCTTTCTATGCCCCAACAGATTTCGTAAACGCCTATCGCGCCCACTGTCGAGAGAACGGAAAAACCGTTCATAGTGATTGGACAAAACGGACGAGCAGAATTTCACCTGCTCTGAATCCGAACACCTTTGGCGTCGCATCTAAGGAGCAAGTAGCTGCAGTTCTTCCTGTATTCCCAACTGATACCAAACTCGCGACACGTCAAGCATTTCAAAAAGTTCTGGAAGCAACCGGAAGCGCATTGCCGTTTGTTCTTGCTGGTGCCGCAGATCTCACAGGCAACACCGGAGCCAAACTTGCAGAAACCTCCGCTTACTCTTCATCGAACCGATCTGGCAAGCAGATTTATTACGGTATTCGTGAACACGCGATGGGCGCAGCAATGGTCGGTATGGCCCTTCATGGTGGCGTATTGCCAGTCGGTGGCACATTCTTCGTCTTTGCTGACTACATGCGTCCCGCTATTCGATTAGCAGCGCTCTCACGAGCCCGTGTCGTTTTTGTCTTTAGTCACGACTCAGTGGGCGTAGGAGAAGACGGGCCGACACATCAACCAGTCGAACAACTTGCATCATTGCGTGCAATCCCCGGTTTGCAAGTTATTCGCCCTGCTGATGCAAACGAAACTGCACAGGCTTGGCTTATTGCTGCAACTCATGATGGCCCTACTGCTCTCATCTTGTCTCGCCAAACCGTGGTGGCACTGACAGATGGTTCGGCCGTTTCTGATGGTGCAGGGACAATTATTTCTACAGAGAAACCTAAAGCAATCATCATTGGTACGGGTAGCGAATTGTCTGTTGCAGTGGATGCTGCAGCATTACTCAACAGCGAAGGCATCTCAGTCAATGTTGTATCGATGCCATCATGGGAGCGATTTGCGCAACTTTCGAAAGCTAATCAAGACAAGATCTTGCCAAGATCAATACCTCGTATCAGCGTTGAAGCCGGAACAACGTTCGGCTGGGCAGCGTATGCAACCGACAGTGTCGGCATTGACCGATTCGGAGCAAGTGCTCCAGGCAACGTCGTGATGGCTGAACTCGGTATCACTGCTTCCCATGTAGCTGAAGTAACGCGTAAAGCGATTTCACAATGACTGACTTGTTGAAGAGACTCTCAGACGAACAAGGACAAAGCCCGTGGCTGGACAATCTTCAGCGTGGGTATCTCACTTCTGGCGCTCTTCAATCTTTGGTTGACAGAGGTGTCCGTGGTTTAACTTCGAACCCCACAATCTTTCAAAAGGCGATTCAAGGAAGTTCTGACTACGACGATCAGTTCCGCAGTGAGATCTCTAAAGGTTCATCCGCTAGAGAGGCCTATTGGGAACTGGTGTTACAGGACATTCACGGCGCTCTTGACGTTTTCGCCGACTTGTACTCACGCTCCAAAGGATCAGACGGCTTCGTGAGCGTCGAAGTAGATCCTTCGCTAGCTCATGATTCAACTGGAACTCTTTCGGCCGCTCGCCTTCTGCATGAACGCGTCAGCAGGCCAAATGTGATGATCAAAATCCCAGCAACTAAAGAAGGAATTCCAGCAATTCGTGAGATGATCGCTGAAGGGCGAAATGTCAATGTCACCCTGATTTTTAGTCTTGCTAGATATCAAGAAGTAATGGATGCTTACGTTGAAGGACTAGAACAGCGTTTGGCATCAGGGTCTTCAGTTTCTGGCATCGCAAGCGTCGCTAGTTTTTTCATCAGCCGTGTTGACAATGAGATCGACAAACGTCTTGATGCGCTCGGCACTCCGAGCGCGTTAGCTCTGCGGGGCACAGCAGCAGTAAATCAAGCTCGTCTGGCATACGCCGCGTTTCAAAAAACATTTAGCGGTCCACGATGGGAAGCTTTGCAAAAAGCCGGCGCGATGGTTCAACGTCCTTTGTGGGCATCAACCTCCACCAAGAATCCCACGTATCCAGACACCTTGTACGTCGACAGTTTGATTGGCCCAAATACTGTAAACACAC
>WLSJ01000006.1 GCA_009705865.1 Actinomycetota bacterium
GAAAATGTCACTCTTGATTTGTTGGGAACAGCAAAGAAGATTGTCATCACAAAAGATGAGACCACCATCATTGAAGGTGCCGGTTCAGAAGATGACATCAAGGGCCGCATCAGTCAGTTGAAGGCTGAAATTGAGAACACCGATTCTGACTACGACCGCGAAAAGCTCCAAGAGCGTTTGGCCAAGTTGTCCGGCGGTGTTGCAGTCCTTAAGGTCGGCGCTGCTACTGAAGTAGAACTCAAAGAGAAGAAGCACCGCATTGAAGATGCTGTCAGCACTACAAAAGCTGCCATCGAAGAAGGCGTTGTTCCTGGCGGTGGCGTTGCATTGCTTCGCGCACAAGCTGCTGTTATCGCTGCTGCTGAAAAGCTCACTGGTGATGAAGCAACTGGTGCACGCATGGTTGCTCGTTCACTCGAAGGCCCACTTAAGCAGATCGCAGAGAATGCCGGTCTTGAAGGTGGCGTTGTTGTTGAGCGTGTGAAGAACTTGAAGGGCAACGAGGGCCTCAATGCCGCCACTGGCGAATATGTTGACCTCGTGAAGCTCGGCGTTATTGATGCTGCAAAGGTAACTCGCTCTGCATTGCAGAACGCAGCGTCAATCGCAGCTTTGTTCCTCACTACTGAAGTTGTTATTGCTGACAAGCCTGAAGAGGCTGGCGGCGGACACAACCACGGTGGCGGAATGGACGACTTCTAGACCATCGTCTAGAAGTACTTCAACTCTTACTTTTTGATGTCGCGCATCATCGCTCTAGTCAGCGGTGCAGAAGCGCGAGATCTAGATACAGATTTACCGTACCTGTCACGCGCATTAGGCGACCGTGGCGTCATTACGGAAATAGTCGATTGGGATAACACCACTGTTGATTGGTCGCGCTATGAAATGGCGATTGTTCGATCACCGTGGGACTATCACCGTCGTTACACGGAATTTCTTGCTTGGCTAGACAATGTCTCTGCTGCAACAACATTGCATAACTCAGCAGACATCATTCGATGGAACACTGATAAAGAATATTTGGCTGAATTAGTTGAAGCAGAAATCGGCGTGATTCCGACCACCTTTGTTCGTACTGCAGAAGATTTAGTGTTAATCACTAATGAAGGAATGCTTGATCGTGACATCGTGGTGAAGCCAACGATCAGTGCCGGTTCTAACAACACGGAACGTCACGAAGAGTCTCCAGTCAAAGCAGCAGCTCATCTGGGCTTCCTTCTTGATGCTGGTCATGTCGCAATGGTGCAGCCGTATCAACGCTTCATTGATGAACGTGGTGAAACGGGCATGGTGTATTTCAATGGCAAGCTCAGTCATTCGTTTCGAAAAGGCGCAATCCTGGCTACTAATGAGAACACGCAAAACGAATTGTTCGTTGAAGAAGAAATCACGCCACGTAACGCAAGCGCACAAGAGCGCGAGCTGGGCGACCAGGTGATGAAGTTTGTGAAAAAGAAGTTTGGCGAATACCCGCTGTATGCCCGTGTTGATGTTGTGCGCGGGTCTGCGGGGGTTCCGGTACTGATGGAGCTGGAATTGGCAGAACCCTCCTTTTTCCTGCAAGTCGACCATGAATCGCCCTCTCGTTTTGCCTCGGCAGTTCTTGCCCGCCGATAGCGTTATTGACATGAGCGAACCGATGTCCCCGTCAGTTGGTCTTGCAGTAGTCCACTATTTTTGCAAGCCAAGTTTTGAATACGACGGCGATGCGCTTGTCGCTGCAGTCAAAGCATCTGAGGCAAGTGGTGTCACTGTGATCACTGTTGCGATGCTCGGACATAAGGCTGATGTCGCTGTCATGGGAATTGCTGCTGACATGCGCGAGCTGAAGGCTTTGCAGACAGGCATTCAACACGCTGGTCTTGACATTGTTGATAGCTACATTTCACTCACAGAGGTGTCTGAGTATTCAAAGGGAATGCCAGAAGAGATGCTGAATGCTCGCTTGTATCCACAGCTTCCTCCTGCTGGCAAAAATGCATGGTGCTTCTACCCAATGTCAAAGCGTCGTGAACATAAAGACAACTGGTTCACCCTTGAATTCGACAAGCGCAAAGAACTCATGGAAGAACATGGCAAGAGCGGACGTACGTTTGCGGGCCGCATCATTCAGCTTGTCACCGGTTCAACTGGTCTTGATGATTACGAATGGGGAGTCACGCTATTTGCTGTGAACCCAGACGATCTCAAAGAAGTGGTGTACACAATGCGGTATGACGAAGCGTCAGCCGTGTACGCCGAATTCGGTGCGTTCTATATGGGCATGGTCACGCCCGTTGAAGAACTAATTCACCAAATCTAAATTTCGATCGACACGGTGGTGGGGCCGTCATTGACGGAAGCCACCTGCATGTATGTGCGAAAGCGACCCGTCTCAACATGTGCGCCTAGTTGCTGCAGTTCGGTGACAACCCGGTTCACCAGTGGCTCTGCGTATTCAGGTTTCGCTGCAGCTGTCCACGTTGGTCTGCGACCAGAGTTGGTATCGCCGTACAACGTGAATTGACTGATTAGCAGAATGCTCTTGGTGGAATCGGCAATGGAAATATTCATCACGCCGTTGTCATCTTCCATGATGCGAAGATTCCAGATTTTCTCCGCCATCTTCTTTGCGGTGGCTTCCGTGTCAGTGTGCGTGATTCCTAGAAGAACCAAAAGGCCTTTTTCTATTTCACCAGCTCGAATAGTGGAGCCATCAACTTCTGCATCGACAGATGCATTAAGAACTCGTTGTACTAAAGCCCGCATGAATTTAGGCTAATTGAATGTAAAGTCATTCTTAAGCTTCGTGAGCAAGATATGCCGAATATTTGCGATGCGCAGATTGTGCAGATGTTCCCAGAACGAATCCGATGTCTTTCCAAGAGATGTTCTTTGCCCGGGCATTCTGAACGGCATCCGCGATCTTCTTTTCTTGAAAACACCTCTGGTATACGGCGCGCAATATGGCAGTTTCTTCTTTTGAGAGAACTGTTGCCTGTGATGAATCCCAGTTTTCGAACATCTCACTAATGTCATCTGCGTGCTGAATCAATTCTTCCATTGATTTTGGCATTGCTTACCTCAAGAACTTTCGCCTAGCTGGCATGGCATGAAAAATAATAATTGACTCTTCGTTTGTGCTTGTTCCAACTTCGAGCATGTCTCCCTTTCGAGATGGTCCGATAATCATTGTGAACTCCTCATTGTGTTCCACGCGCACAAAATAGGAGAGCGCATGCACTATGTCTTGTTCAGATATGTGATGCTTCCTTGAACTGGGTAGGAAGACAATATTTAGCATATCAACATATGCTGATAAAAGTCAAGAGTGGTAATCATGCAATAGCCATGTGTGCACTGATGAAGGATTTCGGAATAACCCTTCCAGGGGAATCAGACAAAACTGTGTCCATTGATATTGTTGGGGCGTGCCTGAGTTGTCGACCATTCTTGCGTTCTGTGCAGCCACTGTGGCGCTGTTGCTAATCCCAGGGCCGGCAGTTATTTACATTTTGAATCGAAGTATTGGTGATGGTCGAAAAGTGGGCCTTGCAGCTGTTGGTGGATTAGAAGTTGGCGATGCGATTCAAGTGTTGTTTGCTTCGCTCGGGTTGAGCGCAGTGTTGGCTGCGTCTGCCACGTTGTTCAACATTGTGAAGTGGGCCGGAGTTCTGTATTTGGTGTACACGGGTATTCGTACATTGATGCGTGAACCAGTTGCGCTAGATGGTGATCAAGCGGCAGTGTCGACGAAGCAGGCATTTCGACAAGGAATTATTGTGAACGCCCTGAACCCAAAGACCGCATTGTTTTTCCTTTCGATTTTTCCTCAATTTATTGATACGGCGTCTGATCATGCCCAACTTCAATCGTTGTTTCTCGGTGCAATTTTTGTGGTGTTGGCGACCCTCTTTAATGGTTCGTACTCATTAATGGCAAGTGGGCTTCGGCATCTATTGCTACGTGGTCGAACACTGCCATTCATTCAGCGGTATGTGTCTGGCAGTTTGTTTGTCGGTCTCGGGCTTCTTGCTGCAACTGCTGGTCGCGCCAAATAGGTCAACTTCATTCGCGAGGTCTAATCTCAACATGTATCAAGGTGCGGAGGTGACATATGAGCGAATTAGTGCGTGAGGCAGAATCATTTCTGGCCACCAACTGGAAACCAAACAACGACCTGGCTACATGGCGTGAACTTATCGTTGACTCTCGGTGGGCAGCATTGCGTTGGCCACCTGAATGGTTTGGCCGCGGACTTGATGATGATGCAGCAACAGAAGTTGAAAATGTCTTTCGTGCGGCCGGAGTACCTGGGCCTGGACAAGATAAATCAAACTTATGGGCCGGCACGTTGTTGTCTTATGGCAATGATGAATTGAAGTCGTTGTATTTGCGCAAACTCTTGCTTGATGAAGTAGGAATGTGTTTGTTGTACAGCGAACCCGGTGCTGGTTCTGATCTTGCTGGAATTCGCACCACTGCAGTTCGTGACGGCGGTGAGTGGGTGGTCAATGGCCAGAAGGTGTGGACCTCTGGAGCAAAAGATGCTGACATCGGAATGTTGATTGCTCGTACTGATTGGGATCAACCGAAGCATCGAGGTATTTCATTTTTTTGGATGCCCATGAAACAAGATGGCGTCGAAGTTCGCCCGTTACGTCAAGCAACGGGAGACTCACGGTTCAACGAAGTGTTCATTACCGATGCACGTATTTCTGAATCACACATGTTGGGTGATCTCAACAAGGGTTGGTGGGTATTGCAGACCGCATTGGCGTACGAGCGCGCAGTTATGGGCATCTCTCGTCGTGGGCCACGTGGCCCAGGCGGAGCAACTGCCTCAGCACATGGCAATATCCCGTCTCCTGATTTGTCGCTGGTGAAATTGGCGCAAGAGGTGGGTAAAAATACCGATGCAACAATGCGACAGAAACTGGCGAAGTTGTATTGCATGCGATTGACCAATGACTGGAATGGTGATCGTGCAAAAGCAGTTGCTGAGATGGGTGGTTCATCTCCGCTTGCGTCGTTAGGAAAATTGAACATGTCAGGCATATTGCATTTCGCGGGTCATATCCAAGGTGAACTGCTCGGCGCAGAAGGGGCACTTGACGGAGACCAGAACCCACGCGCTCGCGATGCAAACTATTCGCAACTCAATGCCTATTTCACATCAATTGGTGGCGGCACAGATCAGATTCAACGCAACATCATTGGTGAACTTGTTTTGGGCTTGCCAAAAGAGCCGCAAATAGATCGCGATATGCCGTTTAGTGAAGTTCCTGCCTCTGGCAGAAAATAACAAGTATTAGTCGCGCGACATGGTGGCGCGACTTTCGCCATGAAAATCAAGTACTTGGTCGTTATCAAGACTGATTTCTACTTTTGTCAGATGACCTGTAAACAAGAACGGTGATTCGTAATGACTAACCGGCGTTCCGCGATCTAATCCAATATCAAGTCCAGACCATGAGATAAGAATCCAGAAGATGTTGCTGGTGGTCATAGTGCCGACCTGAACATCATCAATGAACATGGTGAGCGTTCCTTCGTTGCCGTTGCGCTTCATTCGTACGCCCACGGTATGGGCGCCTGGTGTGATTGGTTTGTCAGAACGCAACATCTGGTGCGAGCCACCGATGTTGAGGTCATGTTCCAAATGCCCATCACGAATAAAGAGGCTGTAGCCACTGGTGAGGTCACCATGGGAAATAATGACGCCTTCGCATCCTTCTTTCGGAACATCAATGAGGGCAGTGATGGTGTACGAACGACTTCGCAAGTCTGGAGCTACGTCAGAAGGCAAGTGTCCCATGCCACGCCAGAAGGTGTAATTGGTTCGTGCACCGGTGTGACGTTCTGCGTTCTCAGCAAATCGCGGAGCAAATCTGTCATCAAGTGGAAGAACACTGTGTTTGTTTGCTTCGTCCCACCACTTATCAATCATGCGTGCAAGTCGTTCAGGTTCTACTTCAGCTAAGTCATTACATTCGTTGAAGTCAACATCAAGGTTGTAGAGCTCCCACTTGTCATCTTCAAATGGAGTTCCCATTTGGTGAAAGGCGACAGCTTTCCACCCGTCTTCCCACAGTCCGCGGTGACCAAACATTTCGAAATATTGAGGACCACGATTAATGACTGCTTGCGCGTTTGAAATTACCGGAGCAAACGAAGTTCCTTCAATCGGCATTTGTTCGATTCCGTTAATTGTGTTTGGTGCTTCAAGTCCGAGCATGTCGAGAATGGTGGGTGCAAGGTCAATGGCATGACAGAAGTTATGACGCAGACCGCCTTCATCTTTCACAACACCTGGCCACGAAAGAATGAACGGATCGCGAATACCACCTGAGTGCGTGTTCTGCTTGTAGCGCTTTAGCGGCGTATTGGCAGCCATTGCCCAGCCCCATGGGAAGTTGCTATGCGTGTCAGGGCCACCGATATCGCCAACCTTTGCGATCTTGTCTTCGATTGATTCTGGAATGAGGTTGAAAGGACCCATTGCATTAATGAATCCCCATGGCCCACCTTCTTGGCTGGCGCCGTTGTCACTCATCACCATGATGACGGTGTTGTCTAACTGGCCTGACACTTCAAGTTGCTTGATGACTCGTGCCAAGTTTTCATCGAAGTGTTCCAACATTGCTGCGTAGGCAGCCATCAGGCGAACGAAAAGTGGTTTTTGTTCAGCAGGAATATCTTCCCAGGGCAACACAAAATCATTACGCGCAGGAAGTTCTGTACCAGCTGGCACAAGACCAAGTTTGATTTGATTTGCAAGACGACGTTCACGTGCTGCATCCCAACCATCGAGGTAGTACTGCTCACAACGATCAATGATGGGAACAGGTGCTTGATGCGGTGCATGGCATGCGCCTGGTGCAAGCAACATGAACCAGGGTGTATTGGGTGCGCCAGCAGTGTGGTCTGCAAGATAGGTCACTGCATTGTCGACAAGATCTTCTGTGAGGTGATAACCCGTCCAATATGTGCCGGGTGCAGTGACGTGTGAATTATCGCGTACTACTTCAGGGCTGAACTGATCTGTTTCAGCATCGAGAAATCCGTAGAAGCGATCAAAGCCTCGTGCAAGTGGCCAACCATCGAATGGACCAGTTGGTCCTGTTTCGGTGAGTGGCGTGACGTGCCATTTGCCCACCATGTAGTTGCGGTATCCGTGTGGTCGCAACATTTCTGCGAGCGTGCCTGCTTCTTTTGCAATCTTGCCGCGATAGCCCGGGTACCCACTGTCGAAGTTTGCAAGACATCCCACTCCGACAGAGTGGTGATTGCGGCCTGTGTGAATTGCTGCGCGAGTTGTGGAACACATGGCGGTGGTGTGAAAACCAGAGAAACGTAAACCACGTTGCGCAATGGAGTCAATCACTGGTGTCGCGTTCTCAGAGCCGTAACAACCAAAATCTGCGAAGCCCACATCGTCAAGCAACACAATCAGAATGTTTGGTTTTGTGCCATCACCTTCATGCGAGGGGAAATGCGGAGTGGATTCAGCAATCGTTCGACCGATGGTGCCTGGAAATCCCTGAGGAGTGGTGGGATTAAACGTCATTGTGACCTCCGTAGGTGGTGTGGCAATTGTAGTGATATTGCGGTGAAGTCAGGAATATGTGGTGCGTTCAGAATGATGCAGAACGGCCCTGCCTACGGCCGTGTTCTGCAGCGATACGACGAAAGCGTGGATCAAGTGAGTTAGGCCCCATCGCGTCAATCGCCTCAGCATCTGCAACGACCATGCGAATCGCACTTCCGGATGCTGTGAGGTCTTGTAGTTCTGCATCGACAATGGGAGATGGCCCGCCTGTCATTGGTGCGATAACCGTGACATTTTCATGACCTTGTGCCAAATATGCATTTGCACTGTTGCGCAGACCTCCGTCGTAATAGCGATGACCGTCAATCGTGACGCATGGCCACACACTGGGCACTGCGCAGCTTGATGCGATGGCATCAACTAGCGAAACTCCGCTGTCTTTTGTCCACGTGACAAATTGTCCGGTTACTGCGTCAATTGCAGTGAGTATCAAAGGCACAGTTGGCCAGTCATGTGATGGCAGACGTTTTTCTATAACAGTTCGTCGGGTTCGTTCGTCCACAGTGGTTGCGTTGAGCGCTAACTCTCCAATACGTGAGCGTTGTTCATCAGTCGTCGTTCCGCCTGAAGCCATTTCGCCAAAAATGATTGCAAGAGCCTCAAGATCTAGGAGAGGTGAGATCTCATTGTGGTTGTCGGCGGTCTGACGTGCGAATAAATCTTCAAGGTCAATATTCGACAGAATCTGAGCACCCACCGTTGACCCGGCCGATGTGCCCACCACAAGGTCAAGTTGGGAAAGCACGTCATGGCCCGCATCACGTAATCCCAGAAGTACGCCCGTTTCCCACGCAATTCCCGTGACGCCACCGCCTCCTAATACCAATGCATGACTCATGCCTTTATGTTTAGCCGCTCTGGGCGAAAAGACAATTGTTGCAACTTTGTTTCGTGTGAGGTCTGGCTTGTTCTGGCTCCATACACTCCAGTTAGATATGGTCGACCAGCCTGACGTCCTTGAACTTGAACCGTATGCGCAGGACTTATACCTGGCTGTCACTCGGGCAATTCCGCACTGGATCACTAGTCGGGTGCAAGAAATTGCATCTATGAGTATTGATGAGACATCGAAAGAGTTTTCATCTGCTCTCGCTGAAGTTGTGCAACAAACTCAGAGCTTCGTATCAGGAGACCTATATTCACTTTTAGCAACTGATGTAGATGCACAGCAGTCAAACCCGTTGCATGTACTTCGGACTTCTACTGCCAGTGCAACTCGTCTATTGCAAACCTCGGGTGTCACACCACCGCGCCGCGACGAATATGAAGTGCGAGCTATGCCTGAAGACGTTTTCTCAATCGGGCCATTGACCTGGAGAGATCTCGGAGAAGATGTTCACGAGGCTGGCATTTCCTGGGGTGCGTGGAAGGCCGCAACAATCCTGATGCGTCGTCGTGCTGATGGGAGCATTCCCTCATGACAACTCGAATTGACGTGGTGAATGATTTTTCAATTGGTGGCGTCGCAGCCTGCCATGCGTTATCAGATGTCACTGATGCTTGGTTACAAGACGTATTCAAGGCGGCTATCTCCGATGAAAAGAAACGTGATGACATTGTGCTGATTGCAGTGGGTGGATATGGCCGTCGTGAACTTGCACCACATAGCGACCTTGACATTTTGCTCGTGCATAAATCGGTGAAAAACATTGCCGAGATTGCATCAAAAATTTGGTATCCAATCTGGGATGCAGGAATCAAGTTAGGTCATGCAGTACGAACTCCCAAAGAAACAATTCAATTGTGTTCAACAGATCTCGACACAGCAACCGCATTAGTAACGGCGCGTGTTATCGCCGGTAATCAGAAACTTGGTGATGATCTCATTAGTGAGGCATCTGCCAGCTGGAAGAAAAATGGGCGTCAGTGGCTGGTGCACTTACATTCACGAGTCATTGAACGATATGCAAAAGATGGGGAAGTGGCTTTTCTTCTTGAGCCGAACCTTAAAGAGGGGCTCGGTGGATTGCGTGATATTCACGCATTGCAGTGGGCAGTGGATGCAGGTCTTGAACTTTCAATTGATGATCGGCGTCAGTTATCAGTGTGTAATGAGGTGCTGCTTGGTGTTCGTGTTGCGTTGCACCGACATCTGGGACGTGCAAGTGAAATATTGCGCCTTGAAGACCAGGCACCTGTTGCGCCGATGGCTGGTTTTACAACCGATGATGCTCTGATGGCAGCGGTTGCTGAAGTTGGTCGAGAAGTGGCATGGATTTCAGATGAGGCTTGGGCGCGACTTGACCCGCCATCAGATCGCTCTGCTATTCCACAACCCTTAGCCCCCGGAGTGCAACTCATCAACGGAGAAGTACACCTTGATGAAGCAGTCAATATTGCTGATGACCCCACGTTGTTGCTACGAGTTGCAACTGCGGCTGCTCGACTTGGTGCTCGTATTGATCGTGCATCATTGAATCGCCTTGGAGAATCGTCACCTCAATGGCCAAACCCGTGGCCAGCTGGCGCGAGCGATGATCTTGTTGCACTGCTACTGGAAGGCGAATCTGCAATTCCTGTTCTTGAATCTCTCGACCAACGGAACTTGTTAGTACGAGTTCTCCCTGAATGGGCGTCTGTTCGAAGTAAACCGCAGCGCAATGCGTTCCATCGCTACACAGTTGATCGACATCTGTGGCAGACAGTTGCAAATGCGGTGGAATTGATTCATCGCGTCGCACGCCCTGACTTGTTGGTTCTTGCAGCATTGTTTCATGACCTTGGCAAGGGATACCCCGGCGACCACACTGAAGTTGGTATCAAGCTGTTTGCCGATATCGGAACTCGAATGGGACTGCCCGAATCAGATCAGCGCATTATTAGTTTGCTGATTGAACATCATCTGTTATTAGCCGACACTGCAACACGACGAGATTTATCTGATGATGCAACCATCACAATGGTGACAGGGCATCTGCAATCAACTGTTGTTTTAGACTTGCTTCACGCTTTAACGCAAGCTGATTCTCTAGCGACCGGACCATCAGCATGGAGCGATTGGAAAGCAGAGCTTGTTGCCTTATTAGTCGAGCGTTCCCGGCACGTTCTTGGTGGTGGCGACATGACAGAAGTGATGTGGCGACTATTTCCTGACGCTTCTGTTCTTGAACTGATGGCTACCGGAGAGATTGCAATCCGTACCCAACCAGATCGCGTCACTGTTGTCAGCCCAGACAAACCCGGAACTTTCAGTCGTGTTGCTGGTGTGTTGTCGTTGTACAACATGGACGTGTTAGGTGCTGAGGCTCACTCCGACGAACAAGGAATGGCTGCTTCAGAGTTTCGCGTGTCTAGTCAGCATGGTGAAATTGATTGGGCTCCCATTGAAGAAAATCTCAAGCTGGCGTTGTCTGGCCGCCTGGCGCTTGATTCTCGACTAGCGGATCGAGCAGCAAATGCACGACCACGTCGTGCAACATCTGCAGTAGCTCCAGCTGCTCCGACCGTTCGATTCGACGACACTGCTTCATCAAATGCAACGTTTCTCGAAGTGCGGGCTCCGGACATGGTTGGTGTTTTGCATCGCATCACGAAAGCCATTGCTGATTCGGGGCTTGATATTCGCCATGCTCGAGTACTGACACTTGGTAATGAAGTTGTGGACTCTTTCTACGTGCGTGAATCAAATGGCGGACGCATTAGCGACGATGCATATAAAAATGAGATATCTCGCGCAATTCTGCATGCACTCGGCGAGAAGTAGTTGATCAGCCAGCAAGTAAGGTGGACATCATGAGCGATGTACAACCTCAACACTTCACCAGAGACCTCATTCGATGGAGCGAGACTCTTGCAGCAATTGCTCGCACCGGAATGGGTTTTACGCAAAGCCTGTATGAAAAAGAACGCTATGAAGAAGTTCTAAAAGTAGCTGCAGATATCAAGGTGGCCTCCGACGAAGCTTTAGAGGTTCGTCGTGAACAAGATCACTTCGTTCAAGAGTGGATGGATTCCGTTGGAGAGGGTGTTCCTGGCTATGTCACCCCCAAGGTCGCAATTGGCGCCATAGTGGGAAATGAAGAAGGAAGAATTCTTCTTGTGCAACGCAAAGACAGTGGAGTGTGGTTGTACCCAACTGGTTGGGCAGATGTTGGATATTCACCTGCTGAAGTTGCAATGAAAGAAGTGGAAGAAGAAACTGGAATCATTGCTGAACCGTTGCAATTACTCGGGGTAGTAGACGGAATGCGAATGGGTTTTTCACGTTTCGGCATGTACATGCTGTTGTTTCATTTGCGTGCAACTGGTGGTGAACTACAAGGGCATCCACTGGAAACCGGTGATGTCGGCTGGTTTGGCCCTGATGAACTTCCTACACCAACAGCTGGTGCACAGTGGTGGGGCGAGATGGCATTTGCAGCAATTGCTGGTGACGTTAAGCCTGCAACGTTTGATGCGCCACGTGAAAACATGTGGCGCGGCGATCACACCAGTTAACTAGTTAGACCCCTGGTCACGTAAAAACTGTTCCACTTCGTCAACAAGCGCGTGAGCATCTGCTTCTGAATCTTCGTCGCCATCGCTGCCGAACTCAAATTCAAGTTGTGGCGAATCTTCCGATTCAAAAATATCGTCGCCCATAGAGTCAAGGCGCTCAACGTATTCACGGAGATCATCGTCGTCTTCTATGAGTTCATTTACTTTGTTGTCGTATGCGACCACGTAATTGTGCAGAGCAGACAATGGTGCAGGAGTGCCAATGATTTCTCCGGCGCGAGCCATAAGGGCACTTGCTGCTTTAGGCGAAGGAATTTGTGAAGCATACGCAGGCACCGCTGCCCACAATGATGCTGATGGAATTGATGCTTGCGAACACGCATCATGCAAGACACCAACTATGCCCGTGGGACCTTCGTAACGCGAACGCTGTAAGTCAAAACGGTCGATAGTGGGTTGGTCATTAGCAGTACCCATAACGCGAACCTCGCGTGAGTGAGGAACGTCTGCAAGTAACGCACCAAGCGACAGCACCATTGATGCTTCGAAGCGCGATGCAACGCTGACTATTTGTTCTGTGAATAAGCGCCACTTCAAACTTGGCTCTGGTCCGAGAACCAAAATGACGTCAGCTCCGGGAGTGCTTGCGTGCCACAAACTAACTTTTGGCCACACGATGGTGCGATGCACTCCGTCTTGTAAACGTACAGATGGTCGAATGGTGGCAAAGTCTGTGAACTCTTCTGGATCTATCTCAGCGAGAGGTTCTGCATTCCATGCTTCAATAAGAGTGCGTACTGCAGTGCTGGAAGCATCGGCCGCGTCATTCCAGCCACTGAACGCAGCAATTACTGCGGGGCTGTGAAGAGTGGGATGGGATAACCACCGGACATGATCTGAAGCCGTCATTCCTTCAAAATCTATCGCCGAAAATAGGCAGAGAAATCACTAATTGGCTGCATCGGCAAGATCATGCGGACCAGCTGCTGGATAGCCCTTTTTTTCTCGTATTGAGGCTCCCCATGGCTTCAAAATAGTGATCAATTCGTCGATATCAGCGCCAAGAGCACGCACAACACATTCCATCTGTCTGTCGGTGTTCTGTTCTACCAATTCGCGCTGGGCTCGGCCAGACGTGGTGAGGGTTCCGTCGTCTGTAATGAGACCATCGCGTACCAAACGATCAATCGCTTCTTCGTAGTCTGCTTCATTCCATCCACGACTACGGCTGTATGTCTTGATGGGCATTCCCCAGAACAATTCGCTCATCACTCCGATTTCACATGCCGTGAATCCGGCACTGATCCATGCAGCGGTGTGACTGTCGCCGCGATACTCACGCAGCATGTCTCCGAGTCGCCAGATGTCTCCGACAACTGATCCGGGCATTGCAAGTGAACTAAGACCTGCGAACAATGCACGCCCTTCGGGGCGCAACACTTCAGTGGCACGTGCAAGCAGAGTGAGTGCTCGTTGAGCACCATCAGGGTTTTCACCAATGATGCGATGTAGTTGCGCTATTGCGCCGTTGTCACGTGCGGCACAAATTGTTGTGGCATCTGTCAGCGTCCATCCAAAAGCAACAGATGGCAACACCACTTCTGGTTTGAAGACGGCAAATGCTGCTGCCACAACTTCACCTGGCACGTGTCCCATGACTGATCCGCGACTTGTGAAGTAGGCAGGCCCATCAGGTGCCATGACACCGTTCAGGTCTCGAGGGCTTGGCCCAAAGCCCAGTTGCTGGTAGTTGCTGTGGCATTCAGGGGAGAAATACACCTGACCGGTAACGGGTTCAAGAACCCCTGCCAATACTCGCGAAATATGTGTGGAAGACATGCCTGAAGAATAACGATTGGTTGATGTCGCGGGACAACTGGGCCGAATGTGGCAAGGTGGGTGTATGTCCGTTGTCGTTGAACAAGCCACCATTGCTAATGCTGAATTGATCGAAGCCTTTGACCGACTCATTCCGCAACTGTCGACTTCTAATAAACCACCAACACAAGAGCAGTTAGCTGCAATTATTGGGTCACCGTCCACGGTGCTCTTTATTGCTCGTCTTGATGAACACATAGTCGGTTCTCTCACACTGGCTACATTTCGTATTCCCACCGGAATACGTGCCTGGATTGAAGATGTAGTTGTTGATTCTGCTGCACGAGGACACGGAGTTGGTGAAGCACTAAACCAAGCAGCAATTCTTGAGGCGCGTCATCGTGGTGCAATCACGGTGGAATTGACGTCTCGTCCTTCTCGTGAAGCGGCAAATCGTTTGTACCAACGCCTAGGTTTTGTGGCCCGCGAAACAAACGTATATCGACACGACCTCTAAATTCTGAACTGTCCCCGTTATGGTGGACATATGAATCACCTTGAAGGCACATACGTTCCCAGCACTAGCGAATGGGTGCGAAATCAAATCGAAGAATACGAAACTTCTGGCGGCAAGGAGGGAAACACACTTCTTAAGACAGGCATTCCCGTCATCATCGTCACCATGCGTGGCGCCAAGAGCGGAAATGTTCGAAAGATTGCTTTGATGCGTGTTGAGCATGAAGGCTCGTATGCATTGGTTGCATCGCGAGGCGGAGCTGCTGAAAACCCTGATTGGTATACGAACCTGATTGAAAACCCGAAAGAAGTTCTCGTACAGGACGGCCCTGCTCCATTTCGTGTCACAGTTCGCGAAGTAAAAGGTGATGAATACAACGTGTGGTGGGAACGTTCCGCTGCAGTATTTCCTCAGTACAACGAGTACAAGACAAAAACATCACGCATTATTCCCATATTGATTGCAGACCCTCAATAAGGTCACTAACCGGCTGAATGAACGCGGACTGATTCGGGAATAGCGGTGCGCACGCGGGCAGAGCCAGGTTCACGCACCGTAAGTTGTCGAGTGGTTGCATTGAGTGAAAGTTTCCATCCTCCTTCATGTGCACATCGGTGGTGTTCGTTACACAGTGGAACCAAATTGGCCATGTCTGTAGTGCCGCCCAGATTCCAATACGCAATGTGATGTGGTTGGCACTGTGAGACGGGTATGTGGCATTGAGGGATAGCGCATGTTGTGTGCATGGATTCGAGAGCTCGTCGCTGATGCCGTGTTGCTAGTCGACTTGAACGGCCTACATCAAGAACAACTCCGTCATTTCCTAGAACAATGGGAATGATTTTCGCTTCACAAGCGATTCGTCGAATGGTTTCGATAGGTACATCAATATCGGTACCTGTATGGACGAGAGAGTGTTTATGTACTCCTGACTGCAACGTTTTGAGATCGATAATGACGCTGACGTCGGCTCGGCCATATGCAGAAGCGATGGGTGCTGCTGAATCTGTGTTGGTGTCAATGACGAGGGCACACAAACTGAGGGCCCGAAGTTGATCGGGAGATCGTGATTCGCCATTAACGGTTCCTTCGTGAAAGAGCCGGTCGACTGCATTCTGCAAACGACCAACTATTTGTAAGCCAGATTCAGGGTCAAATTCTCCGCGCATGCACACCATGCCAGAATCCCGGTCGACCCAATGACGTAGGAACGTACGGCGACGTTGTTGCTCAAGTTGCGTGAGGCCAGAGTCCGAGTGAACCTGCTGCACGGCGCGGCGTACCGCACGGGCAAAATTGTCAGGTGTGGTGTGTGAAGCAACCATATTCATCCAATTTCCTTGAGTTGCAACTTTCTGTTTTTCAGAATCGGAAAGATGAGACATTGCGTGTGTGACTGCATCAACATGGGCGATAGACACGTGACCTGCTGTCAGTGCGGTTTCGAGCTGCGGGACCAAAGCCAAGGTGGATACTCGTGTTACGCCCCGTTTCGCTTCACTTCGAGTGATTCCACACGCAGTTGCGATGACTTGTGTGGGAATGACGGACGGTGATGAAGAAGCGAGCTCTTGCAAGCGCCTAGTGAGCACAAGTTTTTGTGATTCAACCCAGGACGTGACGTGAGCGAGGCCTTCAAGCGCGTGGCGTACAGATTCAGCAGTGAGGTGATCGACAGTGAGAGAGTCGATTTTTTCCACAATGGGGCACACCGTCTTGGCACAGATTACAACAGACATTAAACCTCGTTCCTGAGAACTCTGAGGCGGAAAACTGGGCGCAATGCCAATATGAATAGGGCTGACCTACCGACAATCACACAATAGATAGTGGGTGTGTCGCAGTTATGCTCCTGAACTTTCCATGGCATCTGATAATCCGGCGCGTAAACGTAATGGTTGTTCACGTAAGACCAGCGCAAGGAGGAAAGCAATAATCATGACGCCTCCGCATACCCAATAGATGCGGCTGACGCCCATGGCAAGACTGTCAACAACAGCTTGCTTTGATGCAAGGGGAAGCTTGCTGATTTGTTCAGGTGACCGAATAATTGATGATGCGTTATCAGCTACAAGGCTTGGAACTCTTTTTGGGATCTCGCTGCGAATTGTCGAGTTCAACATTGTGCCAAAAATTGCTAATCCGAATGATCCGCCGAGAGACCGGAAAAACATCACAGTTGCTGTTGTTACTCCGAGGTCAGAGAAGTCGACAGCGTTCTGGCTTGCTATTGACGTTGTTGTGAAAACCGCCGCTGTTCCGAAACCAAGAAGAATCATTGGAAAGACAAGAAACAGATAAGAAGTTGACCCTGAGACTTGTGCAATTCCGATCAGTCCAATGAACGCCAGGACGCTTCCGATGATGGGGAACATTTTGTATTTGCCGGTCTTAGCGATCATGCGGCCAATTCCGAATGTGGCAAGAGTGACTCCGAGCATTTGTGGCAACGTACGCAATCCAGATTCAGTGGGTGATACCAAAAGTGAATCTTGAAAATACAAAGACAAGAACCCGCCAGCACCGAAAATGACAAACCCAGCTGCCATACCTAAGAATGTGCACGTTCGCACGACATCATTAGAAAAGAGGCGAAGAGGAATCATTGGTTCTTCAGCGCGTTGTTCCGCTTTGATAAACGCAATCAGGCCCAGAATTGCAATTGCTAAAAGAATAAGAACGTGCTGTTGGGTCCAGCCATGACGTCCTTCTTCAAGTCCAATCATGAGCGATGCAATGGTGAGCGACAACAAGCCGGCTCCCATGAAATCAAGTTTTGCTGTACGGCGCTTGAACGGAAGTTTGAGTGCGAAGTGGCATACGCCTGCAACAACAATGATGAAGGGAATATTGATGTAGAAAATCCACGGCCAACTGGCGTGATCAATAATGAGTCCTCCGATAAGAGGCCCAAGAACGGCCGAGCCAACAAATGCAAGTGTGAAATACCCCATGTATCTGCCGCGTTCACGTGGCGGAAGTACGTCGCCAAGAATTGCAAACGCCAATGCCTGAATTCCACCGCCGCCCATTCCTTGAAACGCTCGGGCTGCAATGAGTTGACCCATGGACTGTGATGCACCGCACAGAATGGATCCAACAAGAAAAATACCCATGGTCGTTTGGAAAATGAGTCGGCGCCCATACAGATCAGAAAGTTTTCCGAGCAGTGGAGTACTAATGGCAGACGTCACGATGTATGCGGTTCCAACCCACGCAAAACTTTCAAAGGCATTGAATTGACCGGTGATAGTGGGTAACGCGGTAGCAATGATGGACGTTTCCATGTTGGCCAACATGACCGCTAGGGCTAAGGCCCCAAGAACAATCCATAGACGTTTATTGGTAAATCCGGGAACCAATGTCTCTGTAGCCATGTTTTCACCGTAGCCCTCTTGATGCCCCAGGCATCAGACGGAGCTTTTCTTCTTGAATACGTATACAGAAATAGCCACATACGCTTTAGGTGTGACTACAGAATGGCTTCGGCCAACTCGTGAGGGTGCTCAGCGTTGCTGGTGGCCAGGTGATGATGAGCAATACATCGACTATCACGACAACGAATGGGGTCGTCCTGTTTCTGATGACACACGTTTATTCGAGAAGCTGTGTCTGGAAGGTTTTCAAGCCGGATTGTCATGGCTGACAATTTTGCGTAAACGTGAGAATTTTCGTCATGCATTTCACACATTTGACATGGATGAAGTTGCACGATTCTCAGAACGAGATATCAACCGACTGTTAGAAGATGCGAGCATTGTTCGCCATCGCGGGAAAATAGAAGCCACCATCAATAACGCTGGTCGTGCGTTAGACCTCATTGATGAAACCGGATCACTTACTGATTTCATCTGGGGCTTTGCACCGGACATTCCATTTGGTCGTGATGGTGAATCAACTCATGCATCAGGCGTTGCTTCAATTTCGCCGTCAGCTACTGCCTTGTCAAAAGAACTTAAAAAACGTGGCTGGAAATTTGTTGGTCCGACCACGGTGTATTCCTTCATGCAGTCAATGGGACTTATCAATGACCATGTCGAGGGGTGTCATGTGCGTGACGTATGTGAGACTGCGCGACAGTCAGTAGTTGCTAAGCGAAAGTAACTAACCGCGAGGGTTCAGAAGATCTTCAGCGTTTTGGCGCACTTGCCAGTCTTTATCTTCTAGTGCTCGCTGAAGAGCTGCTTCAACTTCGTCGCCTTCGAACGGTGCAAGGGCCAAAATGGCACGTCGACGCACAGCTGGTTTATCAGAACAGGCGGCAAGAATTGCAGAAAGACCTCGTTCGTCGCCAAGTGAACCAAGTGCAGCTGCGCACGCTTCACGCACGATTGCTTCTGTGTGCGATGTGGTGCGATCAATGAGTGCATTGATTTCAATATCAGACACTGATGTTCGTTCACCTAAACACCAGGCTGTCATTTCAGCAACAAAGATGTCCGAGTCGTCAAGACATTGATGAACGGATACGGCAGGGAACGTAGCTGCTAATTCGACGGCCGTTCTGCGTACTTCATTGTGCGCATCACGAATGAATGGCAAAAGTATTTCTTCGGTCAATGTTCCGATACGGGCAAGAGCTCGAAGTGCACTTGCACGCACCATGCCATCTTCATGAGTCAGAGCTGACAGTGCGATTGCGGTGTCGCCTGAAAACCCTGCGGCGATGACATCGAACCGAAAATTATCTGACATGACGGATTAGGCCCGAAGGAGCCCACCCACAAATTCAAATGCAATGGTGAAAAGAAATCCGAGAATGCAGGCGACGAGGGCTCCGAGGATGATGGCTCCACCTGAAAGATTGGCGATGGCACGCCATTTTTGCTCACGAGGAGGCTCGGTATAAAGAGGTGTGGGTTTATTGTCGACCCGCACCACTGCAGTACGTCGCGGCGTGGCAGGCTTCATGCGGTCGATAAATGCAAGCGCAAGAAAGGCGAGGGCCACCACCCACACCGCTCGGGCGCCAGCACCAGTAGCGGTGATTGCAAATATTGACGATAAAAAGATTGACGCACTCATGAACAACACAATCGTACCGCCAGCTCCACCGCGTCGTCCCGCATCAATGCGTGGGTTGCGAATTGCGTTGCCTCTGATCACCGTGTCGTGGTTGGTGTTGTTTGGCATTGTTGCCATGGCTGCTGTTCGTATTCAGCGATTTGAACTGGCTCCCGGTGAAGCCATGAGCGTTGCGCCACGAATTGATTTTTCAGCATCAAGTGCGGGAGGAACAGTGCCTGAGCGATTCCGCACGACAAACGGAATCAGATTCGTTACCGCATTCGGGGGTCAATTATCTATTTTGGACAGTGTTCTGGGCTGGATTGATCCACATGTGCAAGTCGACACATACAAAGAGCGATATGGAAGTGGTACTCCGAGCACCTCTCGACGTCTTGGGTTCCAAGCCATGATCGGTGCAAAACAAGTTGCCGAGTATGTGGCCATGAAGAAACTTGGACTTGACGTTGAGATATCGATGGGTCGCGTAGTGATTGAGGAACTTGTCTGTGACGGTGCACCCCAGAAAAATGCGGCGTGTACAACGCTTGATGTTGGTGAGACGATTACTCACTTCAACGGCATTGCGACACCAACGTTGGCTGAATTAGCTCAAGAGATGAAGACACACAAAGTTGGGGACACTGTTGAGCTGACTGTGATTCCATATGACGCAACGGCTACCACTCCTGATACGCAAAAGGCCGAGAAGCGCACCGTTCAGCTCATGGCCAACGTGAATGACCCCACGCGACCCATTATTGGGTTTACCCCAGCTGATACTCGAACAGTGTCGTTACCTTTCGAAGTTGACATTTCCACGACCGATATTGGGGGACCATCTGCTGGTTTAGCGTTCACTTTGGCATTGCTTGATGAATTAACAAAAGGCAATCTCATGGGTAAGACACGCGTGGCAGCAACGGGGACAATGAGCCAAGATGGTTCCGTTGGTGCAATTGGGGCTCTCGAACAAAAGGCAGTCGCCGTCAGAGATGCTGGCGCTGACCTCTTTATAGTTCCCGCTGGTCAATCAGCTGATGAGATGAAGAGCGCACGACAAGCAGCCGGTTCGGGCGTCGAGATAGTGCAAGTGAAATCGTTAGATGAGGCACTCGCTGTGCTTCGGAGCCATGGCGGGGAAGCGTTACGCGCCACCAGTGCCTAAGGGGCCTGTGGATAATGCCACCATTTGGGTAGTCAAGAGTCGTACTGTTGAAGCCTAATGGCTATCTCTTTTTCCCGACCCGATCCCTCATCGCCTGCAGCGGTGGGTTCGGCTGCGTTTCCCACCAACCGTCGTGGGTTCGATCAGGCTGAAGTACGTGATTTTCTCAAGATGGTCTCCGCCGAAATGGCACGCCTCCAAGAGCGGGAACGTTTCTTAGAAAGCGAAATGCGGGCGATGCAAACCCGCGGATTGTCGGCTCCGGGACGCCTCGATGAAGAGACCGTCACCACTCTTCTTGGCGAGGAAGCTGCACGAGTTCTTACTGCTGCACGTGACGCCAGTACGCAAATTCGTGACCGTGCAGAAGAGTCAGCAACTCGACTTGTAAAAGACGCCGCAGAAGACGCGGTACGTATTCGTGAAGCTGCAGTTCTTGAAGCTGCGCGTATTCGCGAAGACTCCGGCGCTGATGCTGAATCTGAAATCGAGATGGCAAAGCAACAAGGCCGCGACATGGTGAACGAAGCGCGCGAGTATCGCGAAAAAGTTCTGTCGGAATTGTCACGCCGTCGTGATGCTGCTCGTTCCCAAATTGAACAACTTCTTCATGGCCGTGATCGTCTCATGAATGCATTTGAACGCGCACGTATCGCAAGCGAAGATGTCATTGGTGGGCTCACAGAAGCCCACGATGAGCCTGAATTCATTGTCGATTTGTCGCCTACCACTGGGCCAGTCCCGATTATCAATTCTGAGCATCCTTCAGTCAAAATGTTTGACCGCGAGGAAGCTGTTATTGAAGAAGAGATAGTCGAAGTGGAATCGGCGAACGTCGTTATCTTTGACCATGAGTCTGAAGTCGAGATCGTAGAAGTTGAAGTCGTCGAAGAAATTGAAATAGTTGAAGTACTTCATCCAGTTCATTCGCCAGCCGAAGTAGTTACAAGTGTTGACGAAGTGGCTTCTCCTGAACCTACAGAAACAACACAAACAAATGTTGTGTCTTTGTTCGGACGTGGTCGGCGCTCACATGACATGCCAGAAATTGTCGTGGAACCAGAAATCGTTAACGAAACTGTTGAAGAAATAGTGGAAGCTGTTGTCGCTCCGACCCGTAAAAAGGACGTTGCGGAAGTCGATGATATTTTCGCCAAATTACGGGCAGGTAGCACTGCTGAAGTTGCTGCTAAGGCAACACAAGTAGCTGAAAAAGTTGTGGAAGAAAAACCAGTAGCAAAGAAGCCTGCTGAGAAAAAAGCCAAAGCAAAGCCCGCTGTTCCGGTTGTTGATCCGGCACGATTTGAAGAGCGCAACGAGGCATTGTCGCCAGTTGTCGTTGCCATGGCTCGCAAATTGAAGCGTGTGCTTGCTGATGAGCAGAACTCCGTTCTCGGACATGTTCGGGCAAAGCGCTCATCTCTTGACATTGATGCGATCTTTGGAACAGAGGCAGAACATGCTGCGCGCTATGCAGTAGCGGTCACAGACGACACGATGGCATCAGCGAGCGCAGGTGCCAAATCTGTAAAAGCTGCTGGTGGTTCAAGTCGTCGCGTGACTCAAAAAGCCATAGCCGAGCACGCACACGCCGCGATTACGGCAGGTCTTGTCGCCGGATTCCGTGAGGATGCGCGAATTGCAATCGGTGAAGCCGAAGGCGACCGTGATGTATTACTTGGACTACTGCGTGACGTCTATCGCACATGGAAGACCGAGAAAATGGACACCCACGTGGACGATATTGCGTGTTCTTCTTACAGCCGAGGCGCGTACTTAGCCCTCGAACCTGGCAGCAGCATTACTTGGATGGCCGAGCCCGATACCAATTGCTGCAGCGAGTGCGCAGATAATTCATTAGGTGGTTCTGTCGTGCGTGGCGATGATTTCCCGACGGGCCATAGTCATCCACCAGCTCATGCTGGCTGCCGATGCCTTGTTTGCCCCGTTCAGGACTAGCGTCCTGATGCGTGCGTAACTCATCTGACCTTCCCCCCGGCGGCCCTACTGGCCCAGTCTTTCGACTTCCTAATTTTGGCAAGCCATCGCGTGGACGAATTGTTGTCTCGATAGTCGTCGGACTCGTCCTATTGCTGATTTTCAGCGCAAAGGCGATGTCTTCTTTTTATGTGAACGTGTTGTGGTTCAACAGTGTTGGTCGTAGCGATGTCTACTGGGCAATGTTGCGCAGCAAAGCAGAATTAGTAGCAGTCTTTACTGCAGGTTGTTTCGTTTTTCTCTGGGTCAACTTATTGTTGGCTGATCGGTTAGCGCCGTTGACTTTGCCGAATACGCCTGAAGATCAAACAGTTATTCGCATTCGAGAAATAACAGCAAAGAGCCGTGGGAAATTACGCATAGCTCTTGCTGCGCTTATTGCAATCATGTTGGGTCTTCCTGCATCGAGTCAATGGCAAGAGTGGACCATGTTTCGCAACCGCCAGGCTTTCCCAGTGGGTGACCCGTTGTTCAAGGCAAACGTCGGCTTTTATGTTTTCAGATTGCCATTCGCTCAATTTGTTGTTGCATGGTCATTCGGGGCACTGGTCCTTGTCACCATCATTACAACGGCTTTCCATTTCATAAACGGAAGCATTCGTCCACAAGATCGTGTACAACGAGTCACGTCTCAGGCCAAAGTGCATTTGTCGGTACTTCTCGCAATCGGCACCCTTTTACGTGCAGCAAATTACTGGCTGTCTAAATATGAACTCACATCGTCATCTCGCGGAGTTGTTCGTGGCGCCTTGTACACAGACGTGAACGCGCAACTTCCTGCACTTAACTTGATGATTCTTGTCTCGCTCGCCGTTACTGCATTGTTGCTCTGGAATATTCGACAGAAGGGCTGGAGACTCCCGGTTCTTGCCATCGGATTATGGGTTGTCGTTGCGTTGGCTGTTGGCACGTTATATCCGGCAATTATTCAACGATTTGTTGTTCAACCAAACGTCAGTACGCGAGAATTGCCATTTATCCAGCGAAACATTATTGCTACAAAGACGGCAATGGGAATAGCTGATGTCACACGACAAGACACAACGTTTTCCTCTATTAGCACTGCAGACGTCACGACCAATGATGCAGCACTTCGCGATGTTCGTCAGCTTGACCCAGGTCAAATGCTTGATCGCTTTGCATTAGACCAAGGCCAAACTTCGTTCTACACGGTGAACGATCTAGACGTTGACAGATATTCAGTTGATGGCCGAGTGCAACAGGTATTGGTTGCCGCGCGCGAACTTAATCCGGCAGGTATTCCAAACCGCACGTGGGTATCTCGGCACCTGATTTATACACATGGTTGCGGGGTCATTGCAGCCCCCGCCAGTTTGGCAACAGAAGATGGTCGTCCGTCATACATAGACCTGAAAGTCACCAAGCCACAAATTTATTTCGGTGATCGACTCGGCGAATATGCAGTTGTGAAGACATCTCAAAAAGAACAAGCGTGTGCCGGCGGAAACGAAACATCCTTCGTTGGTAACGGAGGAATCAAGTTCAACAGTTTTGTTCGTCGCGTTGCTCTGGCAGTGAATTTCGGAGAGTTCAACTTGTTTGGCTCAAACTTGATTACGCAAGATTCACAAATTTTGTTGCAACGAGATGTTCGTTCGCGCGTAGCAAAGATTGCTCCGTTTCTTCATCTTGATGCTGACCCGTATGCAGTGGTAGTTGATGGCCAGGTGAAATGGGTCGTTGATGCCTTCACCACGACAAATCGCTACCCGTATGCAGAAACCGCGAACGTTTCTCAACTCACAGCCGGCAGCGGTTTAGATCATTCGTTTAATTACGTTCGTAACAGTGTTAAAGCAGTTGTAGATGCGTATAGCGGTGAAGTCACGTTGTACTTGATGGATACAAAAGACCCGATTGCCCGCATGTGGAGCAAGGCGTTTCCAAATTTATTCGCGAAAAAATCGACAGTGTCGGCAGCGCTAGCTGAACATTTCCGTTACCCAGAAGATTTGTTCCGAGTACAGACAAATATGTTTGGTCGTTACCAGTTTGACGATGCAACATTGTTCTTCAATCGTGACGCAGCTTGGAGCGTTGCACAGGCACCAGCTAATGCTCCGGAAACAGCCACAGCGACTTCATCGCTTGGTTCAGCAGCAACTGGAGTTGCGCCAATCGATTCAATCAATGCGTCTGATTCCAATGTTCAGAGATTTACGCCGTACTTCTCAATTTTCCATGAGCCAAATGCGGCAACCGATGTCGGTCAATTTTCAATGATTCGTCCGTTTGTACCGTTTTCGGCCGATGACAGTCGTAAGGAATTGCGATCATTGATGGTGGTTTCTAGTGAACCTAAGACATACGGAAAAATCACGGTGTATGACATCAAGACGCCACTACCAGCTGGTCCTGCAACAGTGTCTGCGCAATTTGAAAGCGAACCAGCAATCTCTCAAACGATTACTCCACTTGATCAACGTGGGTCACGTGTCACCTATGGTGATTTACAACTCGTTCCGGTTGGTAAGGGGCTCGTGTATATCCGCCCAATGTTTGTGCAGCCAGATGGCAACGACAGGCAAGTATTTGTTCGAAAAATTCTCGCGGGCTACGGCGATCGTTCTGTCATTGGTGACAGTTTGACCAGTGTGATTTCACAATTGTTCCCTGGCTTTAACTTGGATCTCGGAGACCGAGTGGGTCGGGCTTCAAGCACGCCAACTACAACAGTGCCAGGCAGCCCAACCACAAATGCGCCTGCTGCAGGTACAACACCTGCAGAACTATTACGACAAGCTGAAGCTCTCTTTGCTCAAGCAGATGCTGCATTGGCGAAGTCGCCACCAGATTTCTCGACGTACCAGACCAAGTTGTCGCAGGCTCGCGGGTTAGTGCAGCAAGCTCTGGCAGCTGTTAAGGGCTAAATCAGACAGGGTTTCGCAACAGCAATTTGTTGGCAAGCGCCGCAAGATCTTGGCGGAATGTGATTTCATAACGAGCTTGTTCGTTCGCAAGTCGCACTTGGGTTGTCTTGAGTGCATCCATCATTTCAGCGACGCCTGAATCTTCTGCGCGCTTGGAAAGTTCTTCAATCTCGGTACCAAGTTCATGTAACTGGCGCGACAGCTCAGAACCCATTCCTGAAACTCGTGACTCAATGCCTGCAAGTCGCTCGACTGTGGAGCGCGATGCTTCTCGCTCTGCTGCCAATGCGTTCATTTGTTCGCTCATTTCGGCCCGCAATGAAGCAATTTCTGCTTGCAATGCCTCTACGGCCTGCTGGGTCTTTTTATTTCGGGCAAGCATGGTGATTGCGTTAATCCTAAGCATTTTGGGTGAAGTTGTGAGTGAGGCACTCGCCTTGTACCGTAATGCTTCAACTACATCGCGGGGTGGAGCAGCCCGGTAGCTCGTTGGGCTCATAACCCAAAGGTCGCAAGTTCAAATCTTGCCCCCGCCACTAATACAACAAGTCTAAAATCCCAGCCTCTCCACAGAGGTTGGGATTTTGGTTATCTGGCTACTTGCAGGCTTCCAGTTCGTACATGGGGACTCCGTTAA
>WLSJ01000060.1 GCA_009705865.1 Actinomycetota bacterium
ATTGCGCCTTCACCGACACCCATGAGGCCAGCTACTGAATAGCAGAACTGTCGTGATGCCTGAATGAGCACTGCCATACGACCCAATTTCACTTGCGTGAGTTCATATTGTGAGATGGGTTGTCCGAATACGGTGCGGTTATTTGCATAGTCAACTGCTGCTTCGTATGCAGCTTGCATAACACCAACGGCACGAGCCGCTGTTTGTAAACGGCCATTTTCGAATCCGGCCATCTGCAAGTAGAAACCTTTTCCGATGCCGTCTTCTTCTCCGATGAGGTTCGCTGCTGGAACCCACCAGTTCTCGATTGCTATTTCATAGCTGTGCATGCCGCGATAACCGATGGTGTCAATGGGACTGCCTTCCATTTTTCCGCCACCGTCTTGGTTGAACGTGAATCCGTGTGAATCACCAAGTGGCTTTGGAACAATGAATAGAGACAATCCGCGGTGAGTCTTTGAACGATCTGGGTCTGTGCGTGCAAGAAGCATCAATACGTTTGCACGGGCACCAAATGTGCACCATGTCTTCACGCCGTTAATGATCCAGCCAGCTTCACCGTTTGGACCAGTACCTCGTACAGCGGTTGTCTTCAGGCTCGCAACATCAGATCCGTAGTCAGGTTCTGTGACCGCAACTGCTGACATCACTTCTGTGCTTGCAAGCTTTGGAAGCCATTCGTGCTTCTGGGCTTCGGTGCCGCCCTTGACAAGTGCGCGCGTAAGAATTTCCGGACGAGTAATCAACGAACCGCCGATACCGAGTGATGCACGAGAAAGTTCTTCGGTGGCAATGACCGATGCCATGTATTCACCTTCGCCGCCTTCGCTAAAGCCCTCGTATTCAACTGGCACACTGAGACCGAACGCACCGATTTCAGCAAGTCCCGCAATGATCTCTTCTGGAACATCGCCATTATGACGATGCACGTGCTCTGCCTGAGGTGCAATGACTTTATTTGCGTATGAACGAAATGTATCTTGCACCATTTCAAAGTCACTTGCGAGGTGACGAGGACCTTGAACTTCAGCAAGTGACGCGATGAAACTTGGCGCGCGAAATGACTGTACAAAGTCATGTGCAGAAGAAAGAAGTGAAGGGTCGACTCCCCACAGTTGTTCGCGTCCGATAAGGCGTGAAACGAAGTCATGCACCATGTCTGCAGTGAATGCACACGTGATGTTTGCTTCTGTTGTGCCCTTGGCACCGTACGGAAGAAGCGACTTTGCAGTTGCGACTGCTGCAGCCACATGCGCAATGTCATAGGCAAGGGTTTGATTCTTGTCTGGACCACCTTGCGCAATGAGAGATGCAATAGCTGTGTCAATCATCGCTGAGGCAGTGGAGATCACCGAGGCGGCTGTCTGGATATCGGGGGCAGTCGAAGTCATGGAATCAAACGCTAGTGAATATTGGCCAGAATCAACGCACCCGTGACGGCTGAGATGGTGCTCGCGCCTAGTCTCATGATGTGGCATTTGACACTTTCCCAGCACTCGACTGGCTAGATGGCGAGATCGACGACTCGATTGATACCCCGGCGCTCGACTCGGCTATTTCCGAGTTGGCTAATCAGCCAGAGAACTTTGGTACGACCCTGGCGCTTGTTGTTGTGCACAACGGACGAATAGTGCGCGAGATATATGGGCCAGACACCGATGTCTCGAGCACGCTGATCTCGTGGTCGATGGCAAAGAGCATTACGCAGGCACTGGTCGGCATGGCGGTGGGAGATGGTTTGTTGTCCATTGATGATGACCATCTATTTCCGACTTGGGAAAATGATGATCGCGCCGCAATCACGTTGGGAAATCTTCTTAACATGACAAGCGGGCTCGAGTGGCTTGAAGATTATGTCGATGACGCATCATCTGATGTCATCGAAATGTTGTTCGGATCTGAAAAATTTGTTGGCGATCACGCTGCATACGCTGCATCAAAAAATCTTGAGGCAACTCCAGGTTCGAAGTATCTGTACTCATCTGGCACTACGAACCTCGTGACAAAAATACTTTCTCGAGCGTTAGGTGAAAAAGCAGGATCTTCTGAGGCGATGTCGACCTTTATGCAAACTCGACTCTTTGATCCATTGGGTATGAAATCTGCAGTTCCGCGCTTCGATGAATCTGGAAATTTTGTGGGGTCATCGTTTGTCTATGCGACAGCTCGCGATTTCGCTCGATTCGGATATCTGTATCTACATGACGGCTTGTGGAACGGATCACGGTTGTTACCTGAAGGATGGGTGAACTATTCACGAACACCAGTAGCCCGCGATCCAGACAATGGTCTTGATTACGGTGCGCATGTCTGGATGTTTCCGAATGATCCGGGGTCAATTGCCGCCCTTGGATATGAAGGGCAATACACGTTGGTGTCTCCTCACCGCAATCTTGTTGTCGTTCGGCTCGGCAAGACAAATGCAGACCTGGGGCCACAATTACGTTCGCAAATGTCAAAGATAATTCAGACATTCCCTACTCAAGGGGCAAATTTCGGTAACGATGGTCTCCATGGCTGAGGTAGTACAGCGCCGCTGGCGCATCAGTAGGGCTCTGCAGTTTGTAGTCCTCGGCGCAATTTTGTATTTCTTCGTACTTCCGCTCATCCCTGGATTTCGTGATGCGGTGCGCGATCTAAAGAACGTTGATCCCAATTTGTTGTTCGTTGCAATTGGGTTGCAGGGTTTCTCTCTGCTTGCGTATTCGATGTTGACGAAAGCTGCTCTTGGCGAACAAGGACAAGACCTAAGTGTTCTTCGTCTGTTTCGAATTCAGCTCAGCACGAAAGCGCTAGGAAATATCGTCCCTGGGGGGAGCGCAGCGAGTACAGCACTCGGATATCGACTCATCACCATGTGTGGCGTGAAAGGCCCGGATGCTGCATTTGCTTTAGCGACAGCCGGTGTTGGCTCTGCTGTAGTGCTGAACTTTATTTTGTGGTTCGGGCTTATCATTTCGATTCCAACTCGTGGAGTAAATGCTGCGTACGGAACTGCTGCCATTGTCGGTGTTCTGTTAATGGCCTTTGCCGGATTCCTAATTTTTGGGTTAGTTGAAGGTCAAGGCCGTTCAGAGCGATTAGTTCGAGCGATTGCTCGTCGGTTGCGATTTGATGAAAATCATGCAGCATCAGTTCTAGAACATCTTGGTAATCGAATAGAGGGCCTTTTCAACGACCGAGTGTTAATGCAACGAGTAATTGGATGGGCAACACTCAACTGGGCTCTCGACGCGATGTCATTGTGGGTATTTCTACGCGCCTTTGGTGGCAGTCTCGGATTTGATGCCTTGGTTGTGTCTTTTGGTATTGCCAACGTGTTTTCAGTGATTCCAATTACGCCAGGTGGTTTAGGAATTATGGAAAGTATTTACATTCCTTCTTTGGTCGGATTTGGACTTGCACGGCCACTGGCCACGGTAGGTGTTCTCTCGTATCGCGTTGCACAATATTGGCTTCCGATCGTGGTCGGGTGGCTGAGTTATCTTTCTTTGCGCGTTGGTCCATTTTCAATAGACCGCAAACACAAATTGGGACCACTGCCTCGTGTTGCTAATTCTCAAGCGCAACGTGGTCTCACCACGGTCGATTGGGTAGAGAAATTTGCTCCTCGTGATCGGACAGGTCAATTCCCGATGCCGGTCTTTGACCCTTCAGACCTTGAATTCACCGAGGACGACACGGACGGTGCGCCTAAACCCAAGTAGCGTTTGAGGCATGACAACACATGAACGCCCTTTTGGTCGTTGCCTTGAGGACTTTGTCCCTGGCGACGTATTTCGCCACTGGCCAGGCAAAACAATTACGGAATATGACGATCATCTTTTCTGCATGATCACGATGAATCATCATCCTCTCCATACCAACGATTGGTTTGCGAAAGAAAGTGTTCAAGGTCGCAATGTCGTTGTTGGAAATCTTGTGTATTCGCTTGTTCTTGGTATGAGTGTTCCTGATATCAGTGGAGCAGCAATTGCAAACCTTGAAGTCGAAACTCTTCAGCACAAATTTCCAACATTTCACGGAGACACCATTCACGCAGAAACTCGCGTGTTGGAAACCACAGAGAGCAAGTCAAAAAACGACCGAGGCACTGTGCTGGTCGAAACCAAAGGCTTTAACCAAGATGGCAAAGAAGTGTGTTACTTCCGTCGTCGCGTCATGGTGTGGAAGCGTGAATTCGCGCCGAGCCGTCGCCGTCCATACGACGGACAGGATGTGTGGGCCGAATAACCCGCCACGACCGCATTGCGGCCGGATTGATTGAATGGGGCAGTGGATCACTGCGCGATCTGCCTTGGCGACGCACAAATGACCCGTGGCGTGTGCTGGTGAGCGAAGTGATGCTGCAACAAACGTCAGTTGCGCGCGTCATGCCTAAGTACGAAGCGTTTCTTGAAGCGTTTCCGACGCCAGGTGCTTTGGCGCAAGCTCCATTAGGTGACGCATTGCGTCTGTGGTCTGGTCTTGGATATCCGAGACGGTGTCGAAATTTGCAAGCGACTGCAGTTGTGTTGCACGAAAAGTTCGATGATCTCATGCCTGATTCGCTGGATGAGTTACTCGCGCTTCCTGGCATCGGTCAATACACCGCGCGGGCTGTACTTGCTTTTGCATATCGCATTGATGTCGCTGTTGTTGATGTCAACGTGTCGCGAGTTCTGTCGCGATTAGAAGGCGTTCCGATGAAAGCACGGGCTTTACAAGATCTCGCTAATGAACTCATTCCCGAGGGGCTCGCGTGGGAATGGAATCAAGTGATGATGGACTTTGGTGCACGTCATTGCACGGTGCGTTCTCCTCAATGCGACACGTGTCCCGTACGAAGCCAGTGCAAATACAAAGGAGTGGGAGATGATCCCGCGCAGTTGTCCGCTGGGGTCAGCAAGCCACAAGCGCGATTTGAAGGATCAGATCGTCAAGCTCGCGGGCGTGCTTTACGCGCAGTGAGTTCAGGTGCATTACAAGTGAATGATGTTGTCGAAGCGATGGGTGTTGACGAACAACGCGCATTGGTGTTGATTACATCGCTTATCAGTGAAGGCTTGTTAGAGCGCACTGACTCAACAATTACTTTGCCGTAAGCCAGTCAATAATCAGCTTGTTCACTTCAGCAGGTTTTTCTAATTGCATGAAGTGGCCGGCACCTTCAACAATCTTGACGGTTGCCCATGGGCACATTGCACGAGCGGCTTCTGCAACCTCAACGCCGATGCAGCCATCGTTTGCTCCGTGCAGATACAGCGTGGGCTGAGTGAGGTCACCGCCGCCAGCCATCTGGATTAAGTCATATTTCTCACTGCGTGCACCTGCGCCAAGAGTGGCTCGGTAATAACCAAGCGCTGCTGCCATGTGCGCAGGGTCTCGTAAACTTGCTTTGCAATTTTCTGCATCGACTGCGCCGTCATATCCAGGTGACCAATCGCGCCACAACATGTCGATGAATGCAAGGTCATTGGCTGGTACCACCATGTCTGAGAGTGGGTGTTGGAAATAGAACATGTACCAGCTGCGTTTTGTCTGCTCAAGATTCGTGGCAAATGCCATTCCCATTGCGCCACCAGGAGGCACAGCCATTCCGACGACACGCTTCCAACGCTCTGGTTCACTTGCAGCAGCGCCGTACACACTTGGTGCACCCCAGTCATGACCGATAAGAACCGCATCGCCGTCTGCGCCCAATGCCTCATGCAAAGCGTTGGCATCTGCAGATAATGCACCTGTTTGGTACATGCCGTCAGGAGCTACGGAAGTTGGTGCATAGCCGCGTGTGAATGGCGCAACTGCTCGGAACCCGGCGTCAGCGAGGGCTGGCATGAGGTGACGCCAGCTATGAGCCGAATCAGGGAAGCCGTGCAGGCACAGGGCTAACGGACCGGTGCCACATTCGAGGTAGGTGAAGTCGATGCCATTTGCTGTGATGGAGTGTGTGGTGATGTCGTGGGCCATATCCGAACGGTAGTCCGCACTGGTGCGACACGCGTCACTCTAAGAATTTGTGTACTTCACGAGTGAACATGCGTAGCGTTAGAGCAATGGGGGCAGACCAACTACGCGTCACGTTTCACGGCGTACGAGGATCAACGCCGTGCCACGGTCCGGCCACTGCTAAGTACGGCGGCAACACTGCTTGTGTTTCAGTGCAAGCTGAAGGTCAACGACCACTACTTCTCGATCTCGGCACTGGCCTTCGGTATTTCGGCAAGCAATTTGTTGAGAAAGATACGGCTGTTAACGCTGTCGCCTTAGTGACTCATTTGCATTGGGATCATATTCAAGGACTTCCATTCTTTGCACCAGTTCTGCAACCGGATGCTCGACTCGAAATGTTCGGACCTGCGCAAGAAGACGGCACCAGTTTTATGGAATCGGTTAAGAACATTGTGCGCCCACCAACTTTTCCTGTTGACATGGCAGGTTTACAAGGACGTTTTTCTTTTCATGATGTTGCAGATAACGATTTTGCAATTGATGGCTACACGATTAAATCTCGATTAGTGCCACATATCGGACCAACTGTCGGATACCGCATTGAATTTGGCGGGGTCTCCATCGCATACATTTCTGACCACCAACAGCCAGTCGATGGTTCATTTACTATCGCCGACGGAGTGCGTGAACTCGTTGAAGATGTAGATCTACTCATTCACGATGCGCAATATACGCCTGCTGAATTTCTTGTGAAGGGCCACTGGGGTCATTGCACTACCGAATTTGCCGTCAGGGTGGCGATGTCATGTCAGGCAAAGCGGTTGGCCCTGTTTCACCATGATCCAGAACGCACGGATGCTGAACTTGATGCCACAAAAGCATGTTCTGACTCGGCTGGCGTCGAGGTTTTTGTTGCACGTGAAGGCGCAACAATTAACTTGTGACCAGTTGCGTCTAATCTGAATGCATGTCCGCACCCTTTGACTCTGCTCACTTTCGCGCCGTACTTGGCCATGTACCAACATCGGTCGTCATAGTCACTGGTCTAGATGCGAACGGCGCTGCATTCGGAATCACAATCGGTTCGTTTACATCAGTGTCGCTTGATCCACCACTTGTCGGATTCTTTCCGGGTACTCAGTCGCAATCTTGGGCTGCAATTCGCGAGTCTGGTCGTTTCTGCGTCAACGTCCTGGGTGCGCATCAGGAAGACATGTGTTGGCGTTTTGCAAAAGAAGGCGACGACAAATTTGCAGGTATTGAATGGGTGCCTTCAGCCGGAGGAAATCCGGTTCTTCCTGGTTCCATTGCGTGGATTGATTGTGAAATCGAAACTGAAACTGTGATGGGAGACCATACGTGTGTCGTTGGCTTGGTGACATCGCTTGATCACGCGGAATCAGTCGAAAACGCAATGGTGTTCTTTCGCGGCAAAGTATCAAGCGTGAAGCACGTTGGATAGTAAAGAAATCATCGCGCGAATCTGTGCTGCGCTGGTCGGTGCGGTATTGGCGCTTGCTGGGGCAAGCAAAATAACGTCGTGGAATCAGTGGCGCACAAATGCTCGACAACAACACCTATGGTCTGCTGTCGCGTTTGTTCTTCCCGGATTAGAACTAGTTCTTGGGGCTGCACTACTTGTCCTAAAGCCCGCAGCGATGGTTTTGGGCCTTGCAACTTTGTTATTGGTGGTGTTCACATCGTTTTTGGCGCTGCAAGTCACCACTAAATCACAAGTGCCATGTGCGTGTTTTGGGGCGCATGTGAATCGGCCGCCATCATGGCGCGATGTTCTGCGTAATCTCGGGCTTATTGCTCTAATGTTTGCCGCTGCCGCGTTGAGCTGAATCTTTATTTGATGCAGTCGATCGCAAACGACAACGTTTGCGCTTCATCACGCCATTGGTCATAACGGCCTGATGGCCCACCATGACCTGCACCCATATCGCACTTGAATACAACTGTCGTAGAGGGAGAATCGTGTCTGATGCGGGCAACCCATTTCGCCGGTTCGTGATAACTGACGCGAGGGTCATTCAATCCGGCGGTGACATAGAGCTGCGGATACTGAACTGACGTGGTGTTGTCATATGGGGAATAACTGGCGATGTACGAGGCGTACGGTTCTTCGCGTGGATCGCCCCATTCTTCCCATTCAGTAACAGTGAGGGGCAATGTTGGGTCGCTCATTGTGCTGACTACATCAACAAACGGAACTTCAGCAATCGCTCCGACAAATCGGTGTGGTGCAGTTGTAATACATGCCCCAACTGTGAGTCCGCCTGCACTGGCTCCGCGCACAACCATTTTCTTACCATCACAGATGTTGCTAGAAGATAAATGATTAGCCACTGAAATGGTGTCGAGAAAAGTATTGCGCTTCTGCAACAACCGGCCCTGTAGATACCAGTCACGACCCATTTCGCCACCACCACGAGGGTGAGCAAGTGCCCACACCCATCCGCGATCAAGTAACGAAAGTCGCGCAACAGAGAACCAAGGGGCGACTGAAATTTCATACGCGCCGTAGACGTACACCATGGCTGGCGCAGTTCCGTTCATAGGTGTATCGCGATGGCGAACAATGTCGACGGGGATTAACGCTCCGTCTTCTGCAGTAGCCCATGTGCGTTCAGATACATATTGTGTGAGGTCGCAGTTGTTCACTTGTACTTGTTTCAACGTTGTGAGTTCGTTTGATTCACATGAATACCAAGCAGTCGTGTGCGGCTTAGTCAGTGATTGATACGACAAGCGAATGCCGTCAATGTCAAAGTCTGGGTTGGCGTCTAGTTCAACTTCATGTGGTTCCGCAAGGATGAAGAGGGGTGCTTGTGAACCATTACGACGAACAATTGAGATGATTTGTTGCCCCTTGAACCACCGTTGCATCACTGCAAAAGTCTGAAAGCATTCAAATTGAGTAATGCGTTCGCCCTCAACGTGAGGAAGGAACGGCTTCCATACTGAAGGCGAGGTGGTCGAAGCTGTCATCACGCAGAAATCGACCGCATCACGATTCGTAGTGATAGCAAACGCATCACCCCAATGATCAATGGTGTATTCGACGTTTTCTTCCCGAGGTGCCACACACGTCAACGAAGCCGTGGGCGTTGAGGCATTCAAAATCCATGTTTCGCTAGAGGTCTTGCTCGCTGATTCGATAGTGATCCATTCACCAGATCGCGTGGCAGCAACGCCGACAAAGAACCGTTCATCGGCATCTTCAAAAATCATGACGTCATCTGAAACAGGAGTACCTATTTGATGACGCCACACTTGCCATGGACGCATTTGTTCGTCGGGGGTGACATAAAACAGCCAGTCGTCATTAGTGCTCCATGCAACGCCACCAAAAGCCGTCTCAGAAATAATGTCTGATGAATCGATGTTTGTCTCTGTGTCACGTATTCGCAACGTAAAATACTCTCCACCGTCAGTGTCGCTAGACCATGCGAGAAGGCGAGTGTTGTTTGACACTTCAAATGCGCCTAGAGAAAAGTAGTCATGGCCCACTGCTTCAACATTTTCATCTATCAATACGTTCTCTGTAGCAGTTGCCGCCGCGCGACCCCGAGAATGAATGGCGTACGATTTGCCAGTTTCGGTGCGAGATGTGTACCACCAACCTGCATGACTGACTGGGTGAGAAGCATCATCTTCTTGAATGCGAGCTTTGATAGTTGTAAATATCTCGTCAATGTCATTTGTACGATCTGTAAACCACTGATTGCAAAAAGTGTTTTCGTCGGCAAGGTATGTAAGTGTCTCGCTGTCATCTTTTTGCAACAGCCACGCGTACGGGTCTTCAACATTTCCAGATGGACGAACCCATGTGTGAGGGCGTCGTGGTGCGACTGGAATTGTTGAAGTCATAACGTGCAGGATATGGGCAAGTGCGCGGTACCGTTTCGTTATGCGCGTGTGGATTGATCAAGACTTGTGTACAGGTGATGGCCTGTGTGTTGATCATTGTCCTGATGTGTTTGTACAGCTTGAAGATGGCATTGCGTACGTTGCAGAACGTGGTGAAGCACTAAATGATCCGGGTGGAGCTGGTTCGTTAGCTGACGTTGTTGTGCGTGATTATGCAGCCGTGGTGCAAGCAGCAGATGTGTGTCCTGGTGAGTGCATCTTTATAGAAATCAGTGAGTAAGTAATTTCAATGGTGAGTTTTTCTCACCCTCAATGCGGTGAGATAAATAGTTAATCCCTTAGAGAAACTCACTATTTTGCGTTATGAAACGCAATCTGAAGACACATCCTTACCCTAAGGTAAACCGAATGTCACCGCGAAAAAACTTCCAGCATCTTGATGATCGACTCGCTGATGCACTGGAAGTTGTAGGTGAATGGTGGACTCCACTCATCGTTGCTGCAGTGGACAAAGGTTCATTTCGATTTGAATCCATTCAGAATTCACTCGGCATTGCGCGCAATATTCTCACTGATCGTTTGAATACTTTGGTTGCAGGTGGAGTATTGGAAAAGCGTCTTTATACGGAAAAACCGCAACGTTTTGAATATCACCTCACCGCTAAAGGTTTAGAACTGGTGCCTATTCTCAAGGATCTTGAGAAGTGGGGCACGCGCCACCGTTGAACGTCAAGGGGGTTTAGTTCTCTTTGTCTCATCTCCTAGTACGGTTCGCACTAGGTACGTATGAAAATGTCCAACTCCG
>WLSJ01000061.1 GCA_009705865.1 Actinomycetota bacterium
AAGTAGCAGTCGAAGATTTATTCGGGCGGAATCCGAATAATCCGCCAGCATTTTCTGCCAACGTAGTGAGTGGTCCCAAACGCTTGGTCAAGTCTCCGAGCTGAGACGCCACCTCTCCCATAGATGCCATTGCATTCATGGCATTTCCGACTTGCGGCATGATGCGTCGTAGTGGTTCTTCGACTTCGTCGAGCAACGTATTGATGCGTGACGTTGTCTTATTCAGATTGTCGACGGTTGAGGCGAAATTCTCAAGAACTAACAATAGGGATTCGCTTGTCTTGCGCGTCAGGTCGACGGCCTTGCCGGCCATGTCGATCGGGTCGAGAGTGCCAAGGAGTTGAAGCAACTGCTCCAAAGGGTTTGACGAATGTGATTCTTGTTCGTTCACGAGCCCACCGTAGCGTTTTCCAGACTGATGGCGTACTGCTCAATTGGCGCACAGGTGCACACCAAGTTTCGGTCCCCGTATGCAGCATCAATGCGAGACACCGGCGGGTAATACCCACGAGATCTGAGGTGGGCAAGTGGGTATAACGCAGACGCTCTGCTGTACGTGCGATTCCAGTCTCCCGCGATGTCTTCAACGGTGTGTGGTGCAAAATGAAGAACAGATTCTTCTGCAGTAACAGAGCCTGAAAGAACCATTTCGATTTCACGACGGATGCTGATCATGGCATCACAAAAACGATCAACCTCTGTAAGAGACTCGCTCTCTGTTGGTTCGACCATCAAAGTATTGGCAACAGGGAAACTCATTGTTGGGGCATGAAGCCCATAGTCCATGAGTCGTTTGGCTATGTCATCGATTGACAGACCCGAGCCCTTTATGACATCACCAACGTTGAGAATGCACTCGTGGGCAATTGTGTTGTTGGCACCCGTGTACAACACAGGGTAGGAAGAATGAAGACGACGAGCGATGTAATTAGCCGAAAGAATTGCATCTGCGGTTGCTTGTAGTAGGCCATCGGCGCTCATCATTGATATGTACACCCACGGGATGGCACAAATGCTTGCTGATCCGAAATGTGCTGCTGACACCGGACCTATACCGGTCGAAGGTTGTAAAGGGTCGGACGGAAGAAAGGGAATGAGATGGCTGCGCACTGCAACAGGCCCAACTCCTGGTCCGCCGCCACCATGGGGAATGCAAAAGGTCTTGTGAAGATTGAGGTGACTGACATCGGCGCCAAATTTTCCGGGCTGAGCAGTTCCGACCAGTGCGTTCAGGTTCGCACCGTCGACGTACACCTGGCCACCGTGTTGATGAATGATGCCGCAAATGTCTGAGATTGCTTCTTCAAACACTCCGTGCGTTGATGGGTACGTCACCATGATTGCGGCAAGCTTGTCGCCTGCAAGATCTGCCTTATTTTGCAAGTCAGCGATGTCCACGTTTCCGTTGTCATCACATGCAACGACTACAACCGACATTCCAGCCATAACGGCACTTGCTGCGTTGGTGCCATGAGCGCTTGACGGAATAAGACAGATTGTTCGTTGGGTGTCTCCTCGTGAGCGGTGGTACGCGCGAATAGCCATCAGGCCTGCAAACTCTCCTTGACTGCCAGCATTTGGTTGAAGACTGACGGCGTCATAACCGGTGATCTCGACAAGCATTGCTTCTAGCTCAGCCAGGACCGTGCGAATTCCGACAGATTCGTCGGCAGGCACGTACGGATGAAGAGATGAAAACTCAGGCCAGGTCACAGGTTCCATCTCGGTGGTTGCATTTAGTTTCATTGTGCATGAACCAAGTGGAATCATCGTGCGATCAAGAGCTAGGTCCTTGTCTGAGAGACCGCGAAGGTATCTCAACATTTCGTGTTCGGTGTGATAGCGATGAAACACCGATTGCTTCATGAATGTATCGCTACGAAACGCCTCGGTATCTTCGGCTTGATCTTGTTTAGTAACTGGGGCCACGCCGATCGCCGAGAGCATTTGAGAAATCATTTCTTCGGTGGAAGTTTCATCAACGCTCAGTGAAAAAGCTGTCGAAGATATCTGTCGCAAGTTGAAACCAGCGTTTCGTGCCTTCTCTACGATCGCTACAGCGTCTGGCGTGTCACACGCGACAGTGTCAAAGATATTTTGGTGCCGTACTGTGAGGCCGGCACTAGCGAAAGAAGACGAAATCATTGTGGCTAGCGAATGAACGCGGCGTGCAATGCGCGTCAGCCCTTCTGGCCCATGCCAGATTCCGTACATTCCTGCCATATTTGCAAGGAGCACTTGAGCTGTACAGATATTGGAAGTGGCTTTTTCACGGCGGATATGTTGCTCGCGTGTTTGTAAGGCCAATCTCAAAGCGGGTCGTCCCTCTGTATCCGTACTAACTCCTACGAGTCGGCCTGGCAATGCTCGTGCATGCTCGTCGCGTGTGGCCATAAAGGCTGCATGAGGACCTCCGAATCCCATTGGCACTCCGAAACGCTGAGAAGAACCAATCGCGATATCAAAACCAAGTTGTCCCGGTGGTGTGAACAATGCACATGCAAGAAGATCGGTAACAGCAATAGAGATGGCCTTATTGTTTCGAGCTTTTTCGGTGAGAGTTGTCAGTTCAGATGATGAACGGATGTGGCCATCACTACCTGGCATTGAGACGACAACGGCGAAATGCATTGAAGGGTCACATGCAGACACGTCGTCAAGGTGAATTTCAATTCCAATGGGTTCCAGTCGTGTTGAAAGTACGGCGAGAGTCTGGGGGTGCGTATTTCTGTCTACGAATACGGAGTCTGATTTTGATTTACTCACTCTGTGGGCCATTGTCACCGCTTCAGCTACCGCTGTTGCCTCATCCAGAAGTGAACCATTCGCTAGTGGAAGCCCAGTCAGTTCAGACACCATTGTCTGAAAATTGAGAATTGCTTCCAATCGGCCCTGACTTATCTCAGGTTGGTACGGCGTGTAGGCGGTGTACCACGCCGGGTTCTCTAAAACATTTCGCTTAATCACGGCTGGAGTAATGGTGTTGTAATAACCCTGCCCGATGAATGATGTGCGATGAATGTCTGAAGCGAATTTCGACTTGAGCATCGGCAGCACATCCGACTCGGTCAGTGGCGATGACAATGCCATTGCAGTACGCAGTCGAATAGAGGAGGGGATCGTTGCGTCTAAAAGTTCTTCAGAACTCTTGTATCCGATAGCGGCCAACATGGTCGCTCTATCTGTATCGCTGAGACCGAGGTGTCGGTGAGCAAAGTGGTCCGCATGAAATTCAGGCGTGGTGAGTGAACGTTGGGTAGAGGTCATAAGTAATCCGATTGACTCTGTGACCCCCGCTGTCTTTTGTGCCTGAGAGCTTCGCCACCTGAGTGACTTTCCCCGTCGGCGGAGGGCAAGCCCTCTCTTTCCAGCGTTCGGCGTCTACCTGGTCCCTGTGCCTGAGAGATTCCGGGGTGGTTGCTCCTTCGGCGGCGAACCGTTGCCGGCACGCACTCTCCCAAGTAGACGTTTTCTTACACCGTAGTCGGCGGGGAAGGGGCAAAGGTCATTCTGTAGTGGCATAAGAGCCACTGGAGCCTTTGAGTGAGCCGACTTGCTGAACTGCTCTGTCGAGGTCAGCAAGGAACTCTTCGATGAGAGGCTCATGAATCGCGTTCACAGTTAAATGAATGCTGGCTGGAGGAGTTTGTTTGTCTAGGTACCAACCAGCTGATATCAGATGATCTGCGATGGCAAATACGTCATGACGATTTGGGTCTTGAGTGCCGAACGAAACCAGTGTCGAATCGGGGAGGGCCCGAACCACACGATCCGGATGAACGTTCAGATGCTCATAGATGCGCATGGTTGATTGACGTGCGCTTTGTGTGACGCGTTCGTATCCGTTGTCGCCTAAGTAATGCATTACAGCCCACGATGAAGCGATAGGACCGCCCGATTTAGTGCCAAGAATTCCAGACGAGCCATACATGCCGCCGAGCCAGTTATCAGTAATAAATGTCTGATCACTACGCAATGTTTTATTGCGATGAAGAAGTACTCCAGAACCTTTCGATGTGTATCCGTACTTGTGTAGATCGACAGAAATAGATGTCACTCCGTCGCATCGAAAATCCCACGGGGCTATTGGTTCGCCAAGTCGTTCAAGATACGTGAGGGTCACGCCACCCATACAAGCGTCGACATGACAATTGATGTTTCTGTCTGCAGCGATCTTGGCGATTGAAGCGATGGGATCGATAACGCCTTGCGGATACTGGGGGGCAGATCCGACGATCAGCACTGTTTCATCGTCGCACGCGTTTCGCATTGCTTCGACATCAGCTTTCCAATCAGCACCAACTGGAACACGACGGCTCTCGACATCGAAATAGTCTGCACCCTTTTCAAATGCAGCATGCGCAGACGAGGGGAGAACCATGTTCATTCGTGTCAGGTTTCGGCCCTCTCGTTCTGCGCGCTTACGAGCGGCCCGCACTGCAAGGACAAGGCTCTCGGTGCCACCAGACGTCATAAAGCCAGCTGTGGCGTCATCACCATGAGTCCAACCGGTCACGACATCGACAACATCTTGCTGCATGACGCGAAGCGATGGGAATGCTGAAGTGTTCAGGGCGTTCTCACCAGAGAACCGACGGTAAGACTCCTCAGCCAAAGCCAGGACGTCGGGCCCCGCGCTATAGGCCAGTGTGAAACAGCGACCGTCTCGCCAGCGCACATCCTTAGTACGGAGAGATTCAAGATGATCAAGGATATTTGGCGCAGTTTGTCCCGGACCAAGGTTCGCAATAGGCATAACTGAACTGTAGGCGTTATAAGCCTTTGTCAGCGGGGACAAGGGTTTCGTCAGGCTCCAGTTCTTGATCAGAACATTAATTACATAACGGAGATTATGGGCGTATTGCGGGGGTTAACGAAGCGGAGGCGATTGGCTCGGCGGCATCCATCAGCCAGCCCAGCATCTCTTGAAGGGTTTCTTTGGTCTGGCGTGGACTGGCTAAATCAGTACGTACATCTTGTAACGCACAATGCAAGACGTATATCTGATCCTTCAGCTTGTCGAGTTCGTCTCGTGTCATCACCAGTTCGTTCTCAGACAATGCAAGTTCCGTTGCGCGTTGACGTGACACCCAATCCCATTGACGACACCGTTGGCTACAGAATTCCTTTGGTCGACCAGGCCCGCTGTTGACCACCAGAACATGCCGGCACCAGCGGCACCTGCCGTCTCTTCCCTCTTGTCCGTCAGAGTCCGTAGATATCGTCATGACGAAATCATATGACAGGTAGTCTGCATCTCGTGTCATTACCTCTCGCACCAGAACGATTTTTTGCCAGCGACAATTTCAGCGGCGCTCATCCTCGGTATCTCGCAGCGATTGAACGAGCCAACGCTGGACATGTGATGGCCTATGGCGGCGATGCAATCACAAAGAGTGCTGTATCAATGTTTCAAGAACTGTGTCAGGCCGATGTCGATGTCCTTTTCACATTTAACGGCACTGGCTCAAACATTGTTGCCTTAGGAAGTCTGTTGCGCTCTGCGGAATCTGTCATCTGTAGTGAGTGGGCGCATATCAATGTTGATGAGACAGGTGCACCGGAGCACATTCTCGGTATCAAATTGCACGATGTCATCTCCCCTGACGCAAAAGTAAAACCCGAACATATTGTTGCGGCGTCTTCTGCGCTAGGAAATGTTCATCATGTCCAGCCCGGAGTTGTTTCAATAACCCAAGCCACCGAACTTGGCACGGTCTACTCCATCGATGAAATTCGTGTGATATGTGACACTGCACACTCGTTTGGCATGAGAGTTCATCTTGATGGTGCTCGAATCTCCAACGCAACTGCTGCGCTAGGCGGAGACGCAAAAACATTTCGCGCAATGACTTTTGATGCTGGGGTTGATGCTGTGTCTTTCGGTGGAACCAAAAATGCAATGTTTGGCGCTGAAGCTGTCTTGTTGCGACGAGGAGTTGCTTCTGATCGGTCAGGCTTTATTCGAAAACAAAATACGCAACTGCCTTCGAAAATGAGATACATGGCAGCGCAGTTTGTTGAAGCTCTCACAGACGACTTGTGGTTAGAAACGGCTCGACATGCAAACCAGATGGCTAGTCGGCTGTACAAAGCATTAGAAGATCTCACGAGCCTCCAAATGACACCACCGGCAGTCAACAGCCTCTACCCCATTCTTCCCCCAGATGTGAAGGAGCAACTACAGGCTTGGAACTTCTTTTGGGATTGGGATCTCTCTCGTTCCCAGGTGCGCTGGATGACCTCGTGGGACACCTCCCCCGCTGACGTAGATGCCTTTGCTGCAGGGGTTCGGGCCGCTCTTTTAGGGCGATAGGCCCACCTAGGGTCAAAATTGACTGTCGGGTCAATTCGGCTAAGGTGGTGACACGCGCGGCGAAGTTGGGGGCAACGATGTCAATAGGGGAACTGTTTTCTTTTCGGGAATGGAACGACACGGCATGGTCTGCTGACGCAGAGTGCAAAGGTCTATCTACCATCTTTTTCCCTCCTGCTGCTGAACGACCACAAGCGCGCGAGCGCCGAGAAGCACAAGCGCGTGATGTGTGTCAAGCGTGTGCCGTGATGACAACCTGCCGAGAATTTGCTCGCAGTAATCGCGAATACGGATTCTGGGGTGGCGAATCTGAAGAAGAACGCCATGCAGCCGGATTCAGACTGATCGCTCCCATCGGCGTTCGCTCTCGCAACATTTCCTAGTGCCCTAGTTCTTTTGAAGAGCTACTGACGTCCAGCCGTCGAGTTCATCTCTTCCTACTTCTGTGAAATCGCCGTACGACAGTAGAACCTTTTCCACTTGTTCGGTTCGCATTCCGCTCAAGATAACTATTCCTAGCTTGACGGTGCATCGAGCTATAACTCGTGACTCCGAGATAAGCACCGGCGCAAGAATATTTGCAAAGACCACATCGAAATCAAAAGATGCGAATTGTTCTTGCCATTTCACTTCTGTTTGATTGATGTCACAATTTGCTTTGACCACATGTCGAGCATTGTCAGCGATATCAAAGACGTATGAATCGCATTGAAGAATTTTACTGACAGCGATAGCAAGAACACCGGAACCACAACCCAGATCAAAAATCCTCTGTTGTGTAGAACAAAACTGCAGGCCAAGACGAAGAGCCAACACGGTTGTGGGGTGATTGCCTAAACCGAATGTGTCACCTGGTTCAATAAACACAACATGGCGTGCTTGAGGGGGCGCTACCCATGAAGGACACAAAGCAACTTCGTCAGTGACCCAAGTTGGCTCGGCGTGTTCTCGCCAGGTCTCGGCAATTGCTTTATCGACGTACACAATCGATATGAGGACATTTGGAAAATGTTCACTCACTCGCGCCCTTACGCCGGAGCTGTCGTCGCCCATACTTGTGCGCAACACAGTCTGCTGAGACGACCCTGGTCGTTCTTCAATTGCTACGACTCCCAAATTCCACAGAAGATCTGACAACAATTCTGCTTCGGAAAGGTCAACTCGGAAATCGAGCATTGTCCAGGCATCGGTGGAACTCTCGCTACTCAATGAGGCGTAACTGCTCTCTGAATCTTTGGCCCTTGTGTACATACGCTGACACTGCTAATTCAATATCGGCCATACGAGCTCTGCCCTCTTTAATTGTGGCAGGAGCACCGACCGCCAGTGCACCTGCCGGAACGTCTGTGTCATTCAGCACAACCGAGTTGGCAGCGACAATTGCACCGCTGCCCACGACAGCGCGATGAAGCACGATTGCTCCGGACGACACCTGGGCAAAATCCTTGATGATGCAACCTTCGAGGTGAGCCAAATGGCCGACAACGCAGTCATTGCCAACCGTGGTATGGCTCATAGGAGTCGTATGCACGACGGTTCCGTCTTGGATGCTCGTGCGTTCTCCAATGACGATGGCCCCGTCATCACCGCGCAACACCGCACATGCCCAAATGGAACTCTGTGCTCCGATAGTGACCGAACCGATGATTACGGCATCTGGGTGGACATAAGCAGAGGGGTGAATTGAAGGAACTTGATCACCAAGTGCATAGATGGGCATATGCCACGGTAGCAACTAGATCCGACCTCTCTGATGGTCGTGGCTATTTCCGAGATACCGTAGATGCCTATGTCACGTCGTATCGAGATCGAACTCACCAGCAAGCGCCCAGATGGCACATGGACATGGCGCGCTGCCGGCGCACGTGAACCACGTGGCGAAGTTCTCGACTCTGTCGTCCCTGCCGGAAGCAACGTCAAAGATGTCATGCGCGCTGATGTCGAAACAGATCTTGATGGCAGTCGCGTTCTATCGATTACTCCTCCAAAAGCAAAAAATGTGCGCACAGGATTGCTTGAAATTCTTCCATCTACTAAATCTTTTGAACCCGTTACTCAGCAACTTGCAAAGAAGGGTTCGCGTGGAGGCGACGACCGTAAGGGTCCACGTCGTGAGCGTAAAGACGGAGACAAACCTCGTGGCGAGCGTAAAGATGGCGACCGCGCACGCGGAGATCGCAAAGAAGGAGCTGAGGGTAAATCTGATCGGCCACGTCGACAGTTCTTTGATGCTCCCCCAGAATTGCCACAGCGTCCGAAAGCAAAACGCATTCGTCCTCTTCGCGTCAATATTGATGCGGTTCTTGCAGAACTTCCACAAGCACATCGCACAATTGCTGAAACCGTTCTTAATGGCGGAGTCCCTGCAGTCCGTGCAGCTATCGAAGAACAAAATCGCCTCGCAGTAGCTGCTGGACAAGAGAAAGTTCCATCCGAGGGTCTTTTGCAGATCGCCGAACAACTTCTCCCCCGCTTGCGTGTAGCTGAATGGCGCGATAAAGCGCTTTCTGCCGAGAAGATTATTCACGACATCGATCTTCGAGATCTTCGATCAATCGTCGTTACAGCTGACCAGCTTGTCGCTATCGATGAGGACACTCGAGCACTTGTCGCAAAAATGAAACAAGGACTTGTTATTCGTCAAGAGACTGAGACCAAGAATTGGCTTGATGATGTAGCTGCAGCAACAACTGTGGGTCGTGTCGTGCGCGCGCTTCGCCTTTCATCGCAACCACCGAAAGCTGGAGTCCCGTTCCCTGCGCCACTAGCAGCACAAGTTGTAACAGCAACAGTCGCCGGCCTAACGATTGATGCACCATCTGAACGATGGATAGCGCTGTTAGAAGCAGCAGCTTTTTCTCCAGTTCATGCAAAGGTTCTCCCAGCTGCAGTGCCGACTGTTGTTTCTGAAGACCTTGTCAAGACCGTCACACGCCTCGGACCTCTCATGCCACAGATTGCAGCCCTGTTCGGAATTGCTGTTGATCCGAAGGCCCGTCCACCACGTCCATTGCAGATGCCTCGAAACGATAAGGCACCGCATAAGCGCGCGGGAGATCTCAATAAGTCAGCCGACAACAAGCAGACCTCAGACAAACCACGCCGCGGACCTAAGCCTGTTGATTCACAATCAGACGCTCCTGCAGTAGAAGCACCTGCCACACTGATCGAGACGCCTATCAGCGCTCCAGAGGCTCCTGAAGCAGTAGCAGTAGTAGTTCCTGAAGCAGTGGCTGAAGACACTGCGGTCGACGTGGCACCTGAACAAGAGACTGCCGCCGAATAACTCTCAACTTCCAATTTGACAGCAAATCTCACTACGGTGGAGTCATGTCAAATTTGGTTACTTACGAGGTGCGCGGCAACGTTGCACTAATCACCCTCAATCGCCCAGACGCTCGCAATGCAGTCAACGACGAACTAGCTGCGGACATGGAGGCGTGCATTGACCGTCTCGAAGCAGACGACAGTGTGTGGGTCGGCGTTTTGACCGCAAATACTGAAGGTCACAAGTCTCCCGTATTTTGCGCCGGAGCAGACCTCAAGGCTCTCAGTGCCGGCGGACAAAGCCTGAGTACAGAACGAGGCGGTTTCGCAGGTTTTGTATATCGTGAACGTGTCAAGCCAATCATCGCTGCTGTTGACGGACTCGCAACTGCAGGAGGTTGTGAAATCGTTCTTGCAGCTGACATGGTGATTGCCACATCTCGGTCATCGTTCGGTCTTGCAGAAGTAAAGCGCAACCTTATTGCTGGTGCAGGCGGCTTGTTTCGTCTCCCTCGCGCAATTGGACGAGCAGTTGCAATGGAAGTTATTTTGACCGGAGAACCACTGTCAGTAGATCGTGCATTCGCTCTTGGTCTTGTGAATCAGGTTGTTGCTCCCGGAGAAGAAATAGCTGCTGCTATGGCGCTTGCAGAAAAGATTGCCTTATCTGCACCGATGGCCGTTGCCGCTAGTCGTCGAGTCATTTTGGCATCTGCATATTCGACTGATCAGGAATTGATTGCGCTGACAAACAAGGAATTCGCTCCTATCTTGCGTTCTGAAGACACAAAAGAAGGGCTTACAGCCTTTATCGAAAAGCGCGCTCCACAATGGAAGGGTCGCTAGACCTTTTTTCCTACGACAATGGTTTGAGCCACCAAACCATGTCGTTCAAATAGATTCTTCGTCGCACGGTCCCCTGGCAGTGCGTGTGACTGCACCCACGTTGCATTTCGTTCACTCAGTTCGCGCAAACATTCAAGGACCAGAGCATCGCCTATTCCTATGTTGCGACATTCTGAGTC
>WLSJ01000062.1 GCA_009705865.1 Actinomycetota bacterium
TACTTGTCTGACGGCACCATCCAAAACTTGGCCGTTCATCTCGGCTTTGTTGAAGTGGGTCCAGACCACGTGACCATTCTTTCTGATGCTGCTGAACTTGAAGAAGACATCGATGTTGCCGCAGTGCGCGCAGCAAAGATTCGTCTTGAAGAGCAGTTGCGCACCGGGCATTCAACTGAAGTTGAAGCTGAACTGCGTCGTACACACGCACGCATCGCCGCTACCGGCGGACTGTAAAACTCGTACTTCCTGCACGTGATGCAGGAAAGCTGATCTCAGCTGTAATCGATTGCTGAGAATTCGCTGATCTTGTCAAGCCTGTGTTGTGCATCGATCAGACGCACTGTGCCACTGCGTGAACGCATGACCAAACTTTGTGTATGCACAAGACCGGGAGTGAAACGAACTCCTTGAAGAAGTTCGCCATCGGTAACGCCAGTTGCGGCGAAGAAGCAATTGTCGCCCTTCACTAAATCATCGGTGTGCAAAATACGACTGAGGTCGTATCCCTGAGCAATGGCTGCAGTGCGTTCTTCGTCGTTTCGTGGCCATAGGCGTCCTTGAATTTCGCCGCCCATGCACTTCAATGCAGCTGCTGCAACAACACCTTCTGGTGTTCCGCCGATACCGAACATGACGTCGACGCCCGCATTGGGCCACGCTGTTGCGATGGCAGAAAAAATGTCACCGTCTGAGATGAGCTTGATGCGCGCACCTGATGCACGGACTTCTTCGATGAGGTCGTCGTGACGAGGACGCTCAAGAATCATGACGGTCAAGTCGCGAACACTTTCGCCCTTTGCCTTTGCAATCCATTTGAGATTCTGAGTAGGAGATGCCGTGATATCTATTGAGCCAACTGCATCAGGGCCAACGGCGATTTTTTCCATGTAAAAACAAGGACCCGGATCAAACATGGTGCCGCGTTCAGATACGGCAATCACTGAGATTGCATTGCCCTTGCCTGAAGCTGTGAGAGATGTTCCGTCAATAGGGTCAACTGCAACATCTGTGTCTGGCTTCGAGCCATCGCCAACGAGCTCGCCATTGAACAACATGGGGGCTTCGTCTTTTTCGCCTTCGCCGATGACCACAATTCCGCTCATGGGCACTGTGCCAAGAACCATTCGCATGGCATCAACAGCGGCGCCATCGGCACCCATTTTGTCTCCTCGGCCCACCCAGCGACTTGCTGCCATGGCAGCAGATTCGGTGGTGCGCACGAGTTCAAGGGCGAGGTTACGGTCGGGGCGTTCTGAAGTCATCACCTACAAACCTAGTGCCCTGACTAACCTGCGTTCGTGCCCGTTCTGCCGATTCAGCTCTGTCTTCCCGGCGTGGAGATCAGCGATGTGTTGGTGCGCCCTGGGGGCCAATGGGTGTCAGGAGTTGTCTCAGACGGCGTATCAGCCGTTCTGCGGATGTGGGCGGTCGATGGAAGCGACACTGTTGATCTTTTTGTAGATGGTCCCTGTCGAGGTCGTGGGCTGTCTGGTGGTGTGCACACATGGGCAGACGAAGGTGACTGTGTCTATGTTTCTACAGATGCGCGGGGGATTGTTGAGGTAACGCTTCGACACGATGCTGTTGTGGGCGAGAGGTCCTTGGCTTTTGACGTATCTCGATCGTGGTCGACTCCTGCCGTTGAATACATGAACCGCACTGTCTATGCCATTGCAGACTGGAAAGAGTTGTGGGGATGCGACATTGCCAATGGCGAGCCATTTCTTGTGCATGGCGATTCTGATTTTGCGCTTGATGCGACCGCGGGTGTTGACGGAAGTTGCATTGTGTGGAACAGACCACAGATGGCGTGGACAGAAAGTGCTTCGTATCCAGAACGGATTGTCAGCGACATCGCCGTGCAACAGGCACGGTTCTCACGCAACAAAGGAAGTTTCGGATTCATTGATGATTCCACGGGCGTTTCAAACGTACATATTTTGGGTGATCAGATAGTTGATCCCAATATTTCAATCATTGACCATTGTGAACATGGTGCACCCACGTGGGGCCCTGGTCAACGTACATGGTGCTTCAATACCGACGGGACACGAGTTGCGTATACGCGCAACGAAGACGGGTATTCATCGTTATGGGTGTTCGACAGAGTGACAGGTTCACGACATCGTATTGGTCAAGGAGTGCACGGGTGTCTGTCATGGGAGGGAAACACCCTTGCAGCGCTGCGCACAGGTGCTCGCACGCCGCAACAAGTAGTCGTGTATCGCCTCAATAATTTGCTTGAACCACAACGAACAGTTTTAGTGCGACCAGCTGATTCACGATGGTTTGAAAATGAAGTTGATGTTGAACTTGTAGAACCATCAGTTGAACAAGCACCTGGCAACGTAGAGGTGCCGTACCGTCTGTATCAGCCACACAGACCACATGGTGGATTGATTTGTTGGATCCATGGGGGACCAAATGATCAGTGGCAAGTGACGTTTCGTAGTCAGTTCACGTATTGGCTCTCGCGAGGTTTTGCAATCGCCGTCGTTGATCATCGAGGTTCATCAGGTCATGGCCGAGATTTCATGATGAGTTTGAATGGTCATTGGGGAGAATTTGACGCAATTGACACGGTGAATGTGTTGCGTCATTTGCAGAGTGTTCACGGATTCTCTGCAGCGAAGACCGTATTGATGGGCGCAAGTGCAGGTGGTCTTACCGCCTTGAATGCAACTGTGCTTGATGCGTCGTTATGTGCAGGCGTAGTTCTGAAGTATCCCGTTGTTGATCTTGTTGCCATGTTGCACAGTGATGACTCGTTTGAAGGCCATTACATGCCGTTACTGATTGGTTCAGAGATAGATGCGGAAAAACGTTCTCCGCATCGCAATGCCCATGCATTGGCAAATACTCCGATCCTTGTATTTCATGGTGATCAAGATCATTCAGTTCCTTTGCACCACACTGAACAACTTCAAGATGCGGTCAACGACGCAGGGGGAAATATTCAGTGTGAGATATTCGCGGGAGAGGGGCACGGTTTTCGAAACCCGGTCTATATCACCCGCGAATTTGCACTCACTGAAGAGTTTCTGTACTCGATGATGAAGAACGCAAGATAGCGTTTAGTGCATGCTGCTCGCTGAGTTTGAGATTTTTCACTCGCGACCTATTGCCCCTACACGTCGGCTTGCGCTGGGAAGATTATTGCTGCCGGTTGAACCAACGCCTGGGTTTGGTGGCATTTTGCTCGGAGCTGTACTAGCTGTTCACATTGCTGAAGTTGATGAAGATTTCATTCCTGACCTCCAGCGTTTGTTGCTGGAAATCGAACGCGATTCACGTGTGGTGCAGCCGCGACTACGTCACCGTTTCCAAGTTGATCGGCATGGCTTGTCGTATAGCACGCACCGCATGATGAACATTGATGAATCTATTGAATTTGAATTTCAGAACAACGGAACAGCACTGCAACAATCACTTGGTGCTATCTATGCACTCGAACGTCTTGACATTGAAATTCGTAAGCAATTAGTACCTGTCATGCTTCGAGCTATGAAATGGCGTGGCCCCATTGGGCCCTCATTTATTGAATATTTGGCTGGCTCAAAAGTGTCATCGGTTTCTGCTCTGGCAGACCCACGTGCTTGGGCATTGGAAATTCTTGGTTTCCCCGGTGGCACAGTGAAGCCCGGAAAACGAGACATCATGGCGCGCTATCGCGACAGTGTGAGACGAGTTCACCCAGACCAAGGTGGAGATGAACTGCAAGCAAGCAGATTGATTCTTGATATCTCTGAAGCACGCCGAATATTGCTTGAGACGCTGTGACCTCAGTTTCAGGTGTAGTGCTTTTCCCTGGTGCTGGTTCATCGTCAACGCATTCGTCACTACTTGCAATGGAAGATGGGTTGGCGCCGATACCGGTTGCGCGGCATGACTTTCCATATCGCATTGCAGGCAAACCTTTCCCCGACAAAACGCCCGTTCTTGTTGCCTGCGTCAAAGAGAAAGTTCGCGCCTTTGCAGATTCGCTTGGTGTTGCAACGTCATCACTCGTTATTGGCGGAAGATCAATGGGAGGACGCATGTGTTCGTTGGCCATTGCAGACGAAGAAGATCCACTTCATGTTGCTGGCCTGGTGCTTGTGTCGTACCCATTGCACCCACCAAAGAAGCCAGACAGCCTTCGTACTGAACATCTACCGCGCGTATCGGTTCCGACTGTTTGCATAAGTGGAACAAAGGACAACTTCGGAACACCAGAAGAATTGGAACAGGCATTCGCTGTAGTTCCGTTCGATGTCACTTGGCACTGGATCAATAATGGTCGTCATGAATTAGCAAAGGCAGATACTGAAGTTGCCGATCACGTAGCTCAGTGGGTGATGTCGTTATAGGCGCTATGCGTCAGGGCTGATGTCTTCTAGTTCGAGATGTGCAGTTTCGGGATATCGGAACCACACAATGATTGAGGCGATGACAGGGCCTGCGACAAGGCTCATCATGACCGTGCCGTATGACAACCCGGAGTCGAGCACCATTCCTGCACCAAGCAACCCGACAATGCCTCCGAAAAGGGCAGACGTCATGATGATTCCGCCAGCCATTCCGCGAGACCCAGTGGCAAACAGTTCGCCTCGGTACACCGCTAAGGCAGGGTATGAAATACCAAAGGCTAAGCCGCCCACCATTGCAAACGCCCACATTGCAGCACCTGATGCTGTGAAAGAAAGAGCCAATAGAAACGCACCTATTGGCACGAGGGTGGCGCCCAATATTCGACGGCCGCGCTCATCTGCAATATGGCCACCGATGATAAGACCAACTGAAGCGGGGGCTGAAGTGGCAACGGTGAAGAGAGCTACTAATGCAGCGGAATATCCGCGGTCATCTTTAAGAAATCGATTCTGAAAGATTGAAGCTGTTGCAATGTACATGTTGGTGAGAAATACAACAGAACAAATGTGTCCGAGATGTCCACGTAGCGCTGTTGCAATTTTCAGTCGTGGGTGTGTGTTGTTAGCGCGTAACTTCGTGAAGCGGCCTGACTCTGGTAGCCACTTTGTCAGTGCAATTGCAACAAGGACCCAGACGAGCGCAACGACATAAATCAATCTCCACGATGTTGGTCCCATATCTGCCAACGGAAGTGAGCCGACGGCAACGCCTCCGCCGATTCCGCTGACGACCGCGAGAAGTCCAGTCGCATACGCGCGCGTGTTGCGTGGCATCTCTTCCAAAGCAACCACTGCGATGAGAATGTCAAGGGTCAGACCGAGTGGGCGTCCCACTGTTTGAGTAGCAACCAGAAATACATATGACGGAGCAATTGCGCCAAGTGCCGACACCAAGGGGGCTGCCCACGCCATTGCAATCATTACAGGACGTCTTCCGTAGCGATCTGCGAGCGCAACGAGTGGCAAACAAATCACAATCCCGAGTCGAACAACCGATGCTCCGATGCCTTGGCCTGATTGTGAGATATGGAATTCTTCTGCGGCAAAAGCAACTGTTTGAGTGAAGAGAGTATTAATGAAGGCTGCCGACATCGAGGCGAGGCCGACCAAAATCAGAATTCGCCGTTGCCGGGGGGTCAAATTATCTGACGGTTTTGCCCATCTGGGTAGGCGAATCATCCGTTGTTTTCCGTTCAAGGCCACGGCGGGAGCATACTGATAGTCATGTCCTATGGTTCGAAACAGCGCGAGGGCGATGTCATCGTTGTCGCACAGAGTGGGCCGCTCTCCGGAGAAGTCGTAGTACCAGGGGCAAAGAATTCAGTTCTCAAACTAATGGCAGCTACTTTGCTTGCTGATGGTCGATACACGTTGACCAATGTTCCGATCATTGAAGATGTATCCATCATGGCCGACCTACTGCGCGCCGTTGGGTTGGAAATCAACTTCATGGCAGCTCCCGCGGGCCAGACCGGACAGCACGTGTCCATTTACAACTCAGGTGCAATTACTCCCGTAGCGCCATTTGAACTTGTTGACCGCATTCGTTCGTCGGTCAATCTTGTTGGTCCGTTGCTTGGTCGCTTCGGAGAAATTGATATTGCACTTCCTGGCGGTGATGACTTTGGTGGTCGTCCAATCGATATGCATCTGCGTGGTTTGGAAGCAATGGGAGCAGAGTTTGAGACGTCTGCCGAAGGCATCGTGGGTCGTTGCGCTCGCCTTGTTGGCGCAGAAATTGTGTTTGACTTTCCAAGCGTTGGCGCCACTGAAAATGTCTTGATGGCTGCTGTTGTTGCTGATGGAGTCACCACAATTCGTAATGCTGCTCGCGAACCAGAAATTGCTGACTTATGTGCCATGTTGCGCAAAATGGGTTGCCGGATTGACGGAATTGGCACAGCAACATTGACCGTTACCGGAGTGGAGTCATCGTCTCTTCAATCAGTGACACATGAAGTAGTGACCGATCGAGTGCAATCAGCTACGTATATTGCAGCGGCTGGTATGTGCGGCGGCACAATTCGAGTGGCACGAGCCAATGCGCAACATATGGGCATGATGCTCACGCGGTTCACAGAAATGGGAATGGTGTTCGACATTGATGATGACGGCATTACCGCAACGGCACCAGACAGGCTCACCTCGGTCGATGTGTCGACATTGCCGTATCCAGGTTTTGCAACCGACTACAAACCGTTGATTGTTGCGATGCTGTCGATTGCGAACGGCGTCGGAATCGTGACCGAGAATCTGTATCCGGGACGTTTTCGTTATGTCGATGAACTGAGAGCACTGGGCGCCAACATTGTGATCGACGGCCATCATGCAGTTGTTCGAGGAGTCGAGCATCTCTCCGGAGCGTCAGTTGTAGCGCCAGATATTCGAGCTGGGGCTGCCTTGGTGGTGACCGGACTTGCCGCGTCTGGAATCACCGAAATTAGTGACGTGTTCCATATTGATCGGGGCTACGACGACATTGTGGGCCGTCTCAGCGCCCTTGGCGCCTCAATTAGTCGGGTTCAACCCGAGCCGTAGGTTCTGGCGGAGGCAGCTTCTTTGCACGCGATTGAGCGAGCCAAAGAAGACCAAAAATGAGACCAATGGGCACAAGTGCATAGAGCATCTCGTCCCACCCACCTTGATGAGCGAACATCATGTCAGCGTAGGCTGTAACTATGTCAATGCGCCAACAAGTGGAAGAGACCATTGTGGTCATTAGACCAGCTCTCCAGGCCGACGGCGGCGACATCGTTTTGCACGATGTCAATGAAGAGACCGGGGTTATCTCAGTTGAGCTCGTTGGTGCATGCACTACCTGCCCAGCTTCTGACCAAACCTTGAAGGCCGGCATCGAGCGCATTATGAAAGATCGCATCGACGGAGTCACCGAGGTCGTGCAGGTCGTCTAAGTGAGCCGTCGCACTCTTAGCCCTGAACAACTTTTTACTGCCGCCTGCGAAGGTGATCGTGCAGCACTTGCACGCGTTTTGTCATTACTTGAACGTGGCGATGCAGTAGCTCGTGAAGTGGGAAGGCTTGCCTACAAGCGCAGCGGTACTGGCTACACAGTCGGAATTACAGGTGCGCCTGGTGCCGGAAAAAGCACGTTGACTAGTTCGCTCATCACGCACTTACGCAAACAAGATCTTGAAATTGCTGTACTGGCAATTGATCCGTCATCGCCTTTCACTGGTGGCGCCATTTTGGGCGATCGGGTACGCATGCAAGACCATGCAACAGACCCCGGCGTCTTTATTCGCTCAATGGCAACGCGTGGTCACCTCGGAGGCTTATCGCTGTCGACTCCTGAAGCAATTCGCATGCTTGATGCCGTGGGCCGTCAATGGATTCTGGTTGAAACAGTTGGCGTTGGCCAAGTGGAAGTTGAAATCGCTGGAAAAGCAGACACCACTGTTGTGGTGCTGAATCCGGGATGGGGCGATTCTGTGCAAGCAAACAAAGCTGGGCTCATGGAAATTGCCGATGTGTTTGTGATTAACAAAGCAGATCGTAAAGGTGTGCAAGAAACTCGTCGTGACATTGAGCAGATGCTTGAGTTATCTGATCTTGCGCACGAAGCATGGCATCCGCCAATTGTTGCCACTGTTGGTAACACCGGTGAAGGTGTTACAGAAATGTGGGATGCAGTGTTAGAGCATCGTGCGACCATTGAAGCTTCCGGAGTTTTGAAATCACGTCGTGAATTTCGTTTGCGCGCTGAGTTGCGTGAAATTGTTGCTCGTCGTCTTGAATTGAAAGCTCGTGAGATTCTCAGTGGAGACCAATGGGACGGGTTGCAGGAACAGGTTCTGAATCACGAACTTGATCCATGGTCTGCAGCAGATGAGATGTTGCGTGGAGTAGGAGCCTGATATGTCTAATGAATCTCTAGTACTTGTTGAGCGCCGTAATGATGGGGTTGCTCTCGTTACGTTGAACTCACCCAAAGTAAATGCGCTGTCCACTGCGCTACTCGCACGCCTTCATGACGTAGCACGCGACCTCACCAGTAACCCTGCAGGCGCAGTGGTTATTACCGGTGGAGATCGCTTGTTTGCAGCCGGAGCAGATATCTCAGAGTTCGGTGGCCCATCAGAAGCAGAAACTATTGGTGTTGCATTTCATTCTGCATTGAATGCAGTCGCTGCCATTCCATCTTTTACTATCGCTGCAGTTAGTGGCTATGCGCTCGGCGGCGGATGCGAATTGTCGATGGCATGTGACTATCGCGTTGCATCCACGAAAGCTGTATTTGGGCAACCCGAAATTCTTCTGGGCATTATTCCTGGTGGTGGAGGCACGCAACGCCTTCCACGTCTCGTGGGCGCAAGTCGCGCGAAGGAAATAATGATCACGGGTCGCCAAGTGAAAGCCGATGAAGCTTTGTCTATTGGTCTTGTCAATGAAGTAGTAGAACCCGATGCATTAATGACGCGTGCGCTTGAATTAGCTGGCACTGTTGCAGCCGGCGCCACTGTCGCCACCCGACTCATTAAGCAAGCAGTTGATCAAGGCATTGAAACTGATCTTGCATCAGGTCTCGCTCTTGAACTGCAGTTGTTCGAAGACGTATTTCATTCTGCAGATAGCCAAATTGGTGTGGCCAGTTTTCTTGAACACGGACCGGGCAAAGCCACCTTTACTGGTAAATAACTCATGCATCATTTTCGTGCACCAGACGCGCGTCGTTTCGTCTCGGCATCGTTAATGATTGGTATCGCTTTTGTAATCTTTGGCGCCTCGTTTGGTGTGTTGTCAGTTTCCGCAGGTGCATCAGTTGCCCAATCGTGCGCAATGTCATTGCTTGTCTTCACTGGTGCATCACAAATGTCTGCAGTCAGTGTTCTTGCATCGGGCGGAACAGTGGCAAGTGCATTCGGTGGGGCAGTGTTGTTGTCTGGTCGCAACGCGGTCTATGGCCTCGCAATGTCTCCAGTATTGAAAGAGGGAAACCTAGCATCTCGTTTACTAGGTGCTCAGTGGGTGATTGATGAAACCACTGCGGTTGTCTCTGCAGAAACAGATCCGGCCACTCGCAGAACTGCATTCTGGATTTCTGGAGCCATTTTGTATGCCAGCTGGAATATCGGAACATTGCTTGGCGCATTAGTGGGCTCCAGTATTAACCCCAGTGATTTCGGGCTTGATGCAGCATTCCCCGTGATGTTCACTGCAATGATTGCGCCGCACTTGCGTACATCAGCTGGTCGTAAAGCTGCATTGTTCGGAGCGATAGCTGCGGTAACTCTGGCGCCATTCATGCCGATTGGTTTACCGATCCTTGTGTCAGCCCTAGGCATGTTGTTTGGTTTGAGTCCTGCAACATCCAAGCCGACAACGTTGACAGATGGTGCACGATGAGTTGGACTTTTGTGTTGGCATTAGCTGCATGTGCTTACGGGCTGAAGCTTCTCGGTGCAGTCATTATTGGTCATCGTGAGATGCCGTCAGTTGTGGAGCGCTGCTTGCTCTTAATTCCAGCTGCGTTGCTTGCGGGTCTCATTGCGAAGGACACCTTTACATCGGGTCAGCACTATGCAATTGATGCACGAGCTGCCGGTTTGGCTATCGCTGTACTTGCTACGTGGCGCAAGTTGCCATTTGTTGTGGTGATCGTTGCCGGAGTGGGAACTACGGCTGTGATTCGCTTGTTCGTTTAAGCA
>WLSJ01000063.1 GCA_009705865.1 Actinomycetota bacterium
CCAAGCACTGTTGCTAGCTCTGACGGATTAGTAGAAGCAAATAGCAAACTCGGTCAAGTCGCCGGAATCACTGGCTTTGTTGTTGTCGTCCCTATCGCATTGCTGCAGCTGATCAGTTCTCAAGCAGCACTGGGGTTCGGAGTGCTGGCATTTATCGCTGCAGCTCTTAATGCATATCGACTTCCTAAAGTTGTAGTTGCATCAACACCGCCAGATGATCTGGAGACAGAGGAATTGCATTCGACAACGGTTGTTGCAGCCGCAAATGCCATGCGCGTTCTTCGCGGCGTTGTTGGCTTTATGTTTTTCCACTTAGCATTTTGGTTGCGACGTGAAATTGCTGGGACCGCATGGTTCGGTTTAGCAATCGGATTATCGGGCATGGCAACACTTGGCGCAAATTTCGTTGGACCGTTTATGCGAAAAAAAATGCGTGTCGAGACAATGCTTCTGGTCTCTCTTGTCTCTGTGGGTCTTGTCGGAGTTGGTGCTGCTTGGTACGGCCGAATTACCGGTGGCATTTTGTTAGCAGCTGTCGTCAACGCTGCAGCAGCGATTGGAAGGCTTGCGTTTGAGGCAACAGTGCAAAGTGGTGCTCCTGATGCCAATAGAGGCCGGGCCTTTTCCCGTTTCGAGACTCAGAATCAGATGGCGTGGGTAGCTGGGGGATTACTGCCAGTGATCTTCACGCCCGCCGGATGGATGGGATTTGCCATAGTTGGCGTCATTGGCGCTGCTGGCGCAATCATGTACGTGCGTGCTGATGGGACAGTTATTGGATCTCGAGGCGGGCGAGCCACAAGCCAGGAGCATCAATCTCGTTAGGAGTGGGCAAATTGCCCGGAGCTGAAACAAGCGCCGGCAATGTTCCGGCGCCTTCACGTTCGACGATGCCGTCGATAAATGCTCGCCCGCGTTGTTGCTGCGCGCGCGTCTGAGAAATTCCGAGCAGTTGTTCGACAAGGTGAGAATTGGCGCCAGTCTGAACACGTCGACGTCGCACAGCTTCTGCAATGGGAGAAGCTCCACCTAGTAGACGAGCGCTGACCGTATCGACGACGTAATCGATGTATCCGGAGATTGCCGCAACATGAGCATCTAGAACTGGAGCGAGAGCTTCTTGTTCTGATGTCCGAGATGCACCCATCATGACCATTGGATTTGAAAACAGAGACTGCACTGCAGCCATTGCATCTGTGCTGTTGGGGTCAACGTCAGTAAGAGATGACATCAGTGCATCTGGATCTGGGCGGAATGCAGAGACGTGGGCTTGCACTAGAGCGGTGAGGCCATCTGTGATTGCCGGAGCTGCCAACACTGCATGTGATGACAGTTCGTGAATCAGTACCCACATGCGAAGGTCATCTTTAGGAATCTCCCATTCCGTAGCAAATGCATCAATGGAAGAAGACACGATAAGAATCTCAGATGTGTGAGGACGGGCAAGTGGAATTTCATATTGTCCGAGCGCATGATTTGCAAGTGCTCCGACCATCGAGCCAACTGACATTCCCATCATTGCGGGTGCCATCATTGTGGAAAGATTCGCCATCATCGCAGCCATCGGATCATCAGACACGTCACTCACGGTGTCATGTGATTGAAGTGCCGTTGCAAGGTTGGTGAAGAGTGGTCGCAGATCAGTCAAGGTGCGATGCGCCCATCGTGCGCGGGTGGTGGTGAGAATTTCGGTGTGTGTGTCGTTTGCGCCCGTGGAAAGTGAAGTGACGGCACGAACGTGCATATCTGCAATATCGGCGAGAGAATTGAAGGCTAAACGCGTTGTCGTATCTGGTTCAGGATCAGAAGAGTCTCCGACAGCGCCCAGTTGAGCGAACTGTTGTGCAAGGTCCCAATTCAGCGGTCCCTGGCCTGCCATGGCGCGCATCATGTCATTAAAAAAGGGAATACCGCCAAAGGGATTAGATGGATTGATCTCGCCGTCAGACATGGAATCAGGATACGAGACGGCGTGGTGGTTCTGTTGTCACGGCTGGTCAGAAACGTTTCGGAATATTCTTAAAACTGACGCTCTATTCAGCATCCACACCGAATGACCTCGGCGTACAACTATTCCGACGATCTGATTTGTTGAATTACGAACAGTTGCCAGCCCGTGCACGGTGTTTGTGGAGTTAATCGGAATGTCAGCGGAGTCTTTACTTGTCGAGAGACTTGGTCGGGGAATAAATGTCACCGATGTAGCTGTGTCAACTACGCGGTATTTAGAGAGGTCTGCAATGTCGGAAGGATTAACAAGATGTGAGACATCGGAAGGTGCCCCCCACAAGGTTTTATCGTGACAACGCACGAGGGCTAAACCAGTGTCGCTATCTGCAGTGACAATGTCAACAGGTACGTTTTGGCCAGATGGTGTCGTTGCCCACAAAGATGTCGACGCAGCAATGTCGTCTGCAGCCACAATCCACAAACCATTACCGACAGACAATGCTGATGTGGTCCCTTTGTCGCTATTGATAAGAGCCATCTCTGATTGTGAGTAGTTCTTCACCATTGCCACGGTCGGTAACGGTTGGCTGGTTTGTACAGAGTCAGTGTCGGCTCGGTACGCAGCAATGCCCTTAGGAATTGCGATGGTGAGAATTGCTGCTGATGCAACAAGGCTGACCGTTGCAGCAAATGCTGTGAGTCTGCGACTAAGTGGAGGCGGAGTCGCTAGATAGTCAGATCGCACGGCGTCGGCTATCTCAGCTGGGTGCCTCCATGTGCGTTCATGGGCCGGAATTGGCGCTGGTGTTTGGTTCTCAAATTCATCAGCGCTCACAAGTGGAAGACACTAATCGCGATGGGATAGCAAGTGTCGGCGCCATCACGAGCCTCGGCCAGTGCTGTCAGAGTACGATTGGTCTATGCCTGCACCGTTGCTCGGAGAAGAGTGGTTCGAATTGACCGCATCGGAATTGCCAATAGGTGACATTTATCAGTGGGCAGTGCGGCCAGATTGCGGAGCTGTTGTGCTGTTCTCGGGCACCGTACGAGACCACGCCGACGGGCGCACAGATGTCACTTCGCTTGACTACGAGGCATATGAAGATGCTGTGATTCCAGCATTTCAAAAAATTGCTATCGAAGCACGAGCACGATTTGACGGGGCTCGTCGCATAGCTATTTTGCATCGAACCGGAGTTTTGTCTCTGAGTGAATCGTCAGTTGTTGTCGCGGTGTCATCTGCTCATCGACCTGTTGCATTTGATGCAGCCCGATTTGTCATCGATGCCTTGAAAGCATCTGCTCCAATTTGGAAAAAGGAAATATGGGATGGTGGGTCTGACTGGGGAACCAGAGCGCATGACATCACAAGTCCACAAAGCGTCACGAGCAATACACAATGATTGCGATGTCATTTTTTACGGGACTATTTGCGTTCATCGCGATTGTGTCTGGGGCAACTTTGCTCATCATGATTTATTTTGATAATCGAAATGTTCGCATCGATGACGGAATTGCCAATTTTCGACGACACATTGATGCACTATCGCCAGAGGCTCGCCAGTCGTCAGTACATCGCAATAATTCAGAAGACCGTCGTAACTGATGAGCAGAATTACTATCTCCACAGAAGGACCAAACCATGGCTCGTGACCTCGCAATTGACCTCGGCACCGCCAATACTTTGGTCTATATGAAAGGCAAGGGCATAGTGCTCAACGAGCCTTCTGTTATTGCCGTAAATCGCCAATCCGGAGAAGTATTAGCCACTGGACATGACGCATGGGACATGATCGGTCGTACCCCGAGCTACATCGTTGCTGTGCGGCCATTGCGTGGGGGAGCAATCACAGACTTCGACATCACTGAACGAATGATTCGATTGTTATTACAACGAGTTGGTGTCTCGCGATTTACTCGGCCAAAGGTTGTCATTTGTGTGCCATCAGCAATTACAGAAGTAGAACGTCGCGCGGTAACGGATGCAACACGTCGCGCTGGTGCATCTGATGCGCAATTGATTGAACAACCAATGGCAGCTGCAATTGGTGCCAACTTGCCGATTGATGAACCTGTCGGCAACATGGTGATTGATATCGGCGGAGGCACAACGGAAACCGCAGTAATTAGCCTTGGTGGAGTGGTTGCTCTTGAGGCAATTCGAGTTGGCAGTTTTGATATCGATGCTGCAATTCAAAACTATGTTCGTCGTGAGCATGGTGTCGCAATTGGTGAGCGCACAGCTGAGGAAATCAAAATTCAGATTGGTTCGGCAGAGCCTGGCCCTCAAGATCGCAGTGCAGATATTCGCGGACGCGATCTTGTTACCGGACTACCAAAGACAGTTCGCCTTACTGCAGAAGAAGTGCGATTCGCAATTGATGAACCGGTTGCCGCAATGGTTCTTTCCGTCAAACGGTGTTTGGCAAAAGCTCCTCCTGAACTCGCTCAAGATTTCCTGGCTCGCGGGATGTATCTCGTTGGTGGTGGAGGCATGTTGCGTGGCCTCGCCGCGCGTATCGAACGCGAAACTGAAGTGCCAGTGAAAATGTCGCCTCAACCGCTTGAAGCAGTAGTGCTGGGTGCGGGGCACTGTATTGAGAATTACCAGGCCCTACGAGGCATGTTCATGGGGACTCGTCGCTAAGAACTACTCATTTGGCCGAACGCGAATGAGCCCCTCTTGCACCACTGTGACAGCCAGGTGACCATCACGAGTAAAGATTGATCCGCCGGCAAGTCCACGTGAATTAGACGTTGAGATTGCATGCTGATCGTAGAGATGCCATTGGTCTGCACGAAATGGTCGATGGAACCACATTGCGTGGTCGAGGCTTGCCATCTGCACTCCGCCTTCGTTCCAACTGAGACCGTGTGGCAGAAGTGCCGTATCAAGAAGCGTCATGTCGCTTGCGTACGTAGCAATACAGGCATTGAGGACTGGGTCGTCTGGCAAAGTTCCGTCTGCTCGCAGCCACACTCGTTGCCCTGAAGATTCAGTGCCAGCACGGTTGATGGGATCACCATCGGGATATCGCAAATCAATGGGACGTGGATGGTCGTACCAGTCACCAATTTCTTCTTTACGCGGTTCCATGCGGGTCTTAAAGTCTGGCAACGTTTCCGGATCAGGAAGATTAAGCGGCGCTGGTATTTGCCAATCGAGGCCAGGCTCGAATGCGTGAAAACTTGCCTGCAGGTTGAAAATTACTTCGCCATGTTGAATTGCGACCACGCGGCGTGTCGTGAAGCTTCGACCATCGCGTAGACGATCTACCTGATACAGAATTGGCGCAGCCGGGTCGCCAGGTCGCAAGAAATATGCGTGGAGCGAATGTACATGGCGAGCATTTTCGTCAACTGTGCGAGAAGCAGCGACCAGTGATTGTCCGGCAACTTGGCCACCAAATACACGGACACGATTCTCGATAGGAGAGACTCCGCGAAAAAGATTCACTTCAATGGCTTCCAAATCGAGCAATGTAATTAGTTCATCAAGTGGTGTAGCCATTGCTCCATAGTAGGGTCGAAACGTGCAACTTTCGCCGATGGATTCAGAACTTCGCCGCCATGCGGTCGCCGCGCGTGGTTTTATGCCTGAAGACGAAGGTGATGCACTGTACGAAGCGGCTGTTGCTTCTGCACACGCTGTCCCGAATGCACCATTTGTCGAAGTTGGTTCCTATTGCGGTAGGTCCACGGTTTGGTTAGGTGCTGCAGCTCGTATCAGTAATACGACGTTGTTTGCGATTGATCACCATTTTGGAAGTGAAGAAAATCAGCCGGGTTGGGAATGGCATGATACGTCGCTTGTTGATGAACGAACAGGACGCATGGACACACTTCCATTTTTCCGATCAACAATTCTTGATGCCGGATTAGCAGATGTCGTAGTAACGATGGTGGGTGATTCTCCGACAATTGCACGCCATTGGGCAACTCCGCTTGCGTTCCTATTTATCGATGGTGGCCACGGAGTTGAGCCCGCAACATTCGATTATCAGTTGTGGACACCACGTGTTGCAGTTGGTGGCACCCTTGCTATTCATGATGTGTTTCCGAACCCTGAAGATGGGGGTCGACCTCCGTACGAGAACATCTACTTGCCAGCCGTCAAGAGCGGCTTGTTTGAAGATGTCAGCGCAACAGGTTCGTTGCGTGTTTTACGTCGCGTTTAGTGCGCGCGCGTTTTTGGGTGAGCACTACGGCGCACCATTGGCTGTGTAAACAACGTTGAAGCGGGTGAACCACCGCTAATGGCGTCTGCAGCAAGAATGATTGCAGCAGCGGTGTACGCACTGTATTCATCAGCTGGAAAACGAACGATTGTCTTTTCTGGTTCAGCTGGATACACAATGCCGGTCCAATATGCACCATCTTCTCGACGATGAGGCATGGTCCACAAAATCAACTCACGCGCAGTGTCACGATCACCCGCTGCACAATGTGCAATGGCGCATTCGCTTGTTTCTGCTGCCGTGACCCACTGTTCGTCGTCAACGCAACGAACTCCACGGTCATCGAGCACAAAGCGATCCCAGCCTTCTGCTAACCGAGCCTTTGCCTGCGCACCTGTCATCGCGCCAGTAAGAACGGGGTAGTACCAGTCCATGGCCCAACGAGTTTTTGGTTCAAAAGCACCAAGGTTGGTTGTAATGAGCACGTCGATTGCATCTGCAGCAGCGACCCATTCAGGTTGTGGGTCGCCAAGTAGATCACCAAGGGCAGCGCCGCAATGAAGAGCGTGGCGAATACTGGAACAGCCCGTCAATAGCGCGTAGTCCCATGGTTGGGTATCAACTTCTCTAGCCCAAATGATCGCACCGTTGTCACGACGCATGGACAGAACCCACTGAAGCGCATTACGCACGGTGGGCCACAATGCCGACACTGCAGCGAGATCGCGAGTACATAACCAATGAGTCCAAACGCCGACAGCAATGTATGCGTTGACATTTGTGTCGAGCTTGCCGTCTTCAATGTTTCCGTCTGGCATGTAGTAGTTAAACCAAGATCCGTCATCATGCTGGATGTTTGCAAGCCATTGGTATGCAGCAAGTGCAGCTTCATCGCGACCCATAACGTTCAGCGCCATTGCAGTTTCAACATGGTTCCATGGATCACAATGCCCGTTTGGGTACCACGGAATCATTCCGTCTGATAATTGCAATGATTGGATGGAGTCCGCAGTGCGGGCAAGGTCTGCAGTGGTGAGAATTCCCGGCATATGGGGCATTGAACGCGATGTCATACGGATGCTCCGATACGAAGTGGCTTTTGCGAATAGACAACAAGACTTTTTCCCATGAGTGGGCTGAGTGCCCGTTCAGCAACCTTCATCGAACGTGGTTGAGTCATGATGTCCCATTCAAGAAATTCACGATACTTCTTCACCAAAGTGTGGTCATTGTTGCGTGGACCAACAGCACACTTCAACCACCAATATGGTGAGTGCAATGCATGAGCATGGTGGCTGTCAGTGACTTCGAGACCAGCAGAACGAAGTTTGGCCTTTAGTTCTGTTGCTGAATAAATCCGCACATGGCCGCCAACACTTTTCGGAGCATGGTATTCATCAGACAGCATCCAGTTGATCTTTTCTGGCCACCATGACGGCACGGTTACGCCAAGTGAACCGCCTGGCTTAAGAACGCGATGGAGTTCTGAAATGGCACTGACGTCATCTTGAATGTGTTCGAGGACTTCAGAAGTGACGACACAATCGAATGTGTTGTCAGCGAAGGGGAGCTTGGTTGCATCTCCGCGCAATACGCCACCGTACGCTTGCTCGGTAATTTCTTTCGCTTCAAGCATTGCGCCAAAAGTATTACGCGTCATCACGACTTCATCTGAGGCGTAGTCGAGAGCAAACACTGTTGCTCCTTGACGGGCTGCTTCAAAAGCGTGACGTCCAAAGCCAGCACCTGCATCAAGAAACTTGGCTCCTGGACGGAGCCCAAGACGATTGAAACGAATAGTCAACATATCAACGACGCTTTTCTAATTTGGCTCGGTTGTGGGGCATGTCGAGCACTTCGCGATATTGCTCGACTGTCAATTCTGCACAGTGTTTCCAGGTCCAGCGTGCAACAACACGTTGACGTCCAGCTTCGCCGATACGGGCTCGAAGTTCTGCGCTATCAAGTCCTGTTGCAATTGCGGCTGCAAGTGCATCTGCGTTTGCGGCAGGGCATTGCAGCACTGTCTCATTGTGAGTGCCTGTTACTTCGGGCAATGCACCACCATCTGTAGCAACAAGACAAATTCCTGTGCTCATGGCTTCAATTGCAGGAAGACTGAAGCCTTCATACAAACTCGGCACTACTGCAAGTTCTGCTTCTGCGTATAGCTCAACAATGCGTTCGTCCGTGACACCAGATACAAAATCAATATGGGGGCGAAGACCCAAAGAATCAATGAGGTCCATGCTGTGTCCGGGACGCGGTTTGCCAATGATTGTTAGGCGAATATCACGGTCTTTTCGCAAAGTAGCCATTGCTTCGAGAAGATACGACAAGCCTTTCAATGCAACGTCAGCTGATGCGGTGGTGATGAGACGGCCCGGTTGACGAGCGATATGTGGAAGCGGCTTGAAAAGATCAGGATCGACACCAACAGGAACAAGACGCATGCGGTCGCGAGAGACCCCCATGTCCTTATTGATATCGGTGATGCTGTTTTCGCTGACTACAACAATGCGAGGCATTTTGCTCGCAACTTTTCCTTGCATGTCAACGAATGAATACCAGCGACCCACAGAGCGGCGCTTCCAACGACTCGGAGCATGACTCATCTCTAATTCACGATCTTTTGTAATCGGATGATGAAGCGTGACAATAGTTGGAATGATCTTTTCGATTTTCAAAATGTCCCAACCGAGGCACTGATTGTCGTGCACGAGGTCAAAGTCATTGACACGTGGGGTCAGGGTGCGAAGAGCTCGTTTAGAAAATGCAAGGGGTTCAGAAAATTGACCAGTCATGTAGCGAGCAGTTTCCACCACGTCTGGCCATGTTTTGATTTCCCAATACGCGGGTATGCGTCCTGGGTATTGGTCATTGAAAATGTCAAGGCTAGGAAGTTTGTGCATCGTGATGCGATCGTCGAGCACTGGGTACGGCTGTCCGCCAAATACTTCAACACTGTGCCCAAGATCTGCAAGTGCTTTGGTGAGGTGACGGGTGTACACGCCTTGACCACCAACGTGTGGTTTGCCTCGGTACGTGAGATATGCGACACGCAACGGACCGTTGGGATCGTAGGTGCCTGACATAGGCAGTAGAGGCTAACTGGCACCAATCCGAATGGCTCGGGAACGACGTCTGGCTAGTAGGGCAAAGGCAATCAATAAACACCAGATATAGACCCCATTCCCCATGCGCGAATACAACGTGCGGCCTGATCGAAGCTGAATCGAGCGTTCAAGCACCTGCTGCTCGCCAATTGATGTGCGGTTGTGAACTGTTCCGTTGGAATCAATAAACGCACTGAATCCGGTCGGCGAAATCTGGACAACATCGCGGCCCTGTTCTCGAGCTCGTAATTGAGATGCCGCTACTTGTTGTGTCTGCAGAATTGTCCAGGTGTAACTAGAACCATTTGTGGGGTTAATGATGAATGTTGCGCCATCAGTAACGCCTTCATTGACACGCCCACCGAAAAATATCTCCCAGGAAATTGCAACACTTGCACGAGTGTCTGCGAAATCAAGCCATCCTCGCGAAGTACCAGCACGTGCATCGCGTGGCACCAGATCTGTTGGTGCACCTAGTGATTTCAATAATGATCGCAGTGGCATGTATTCACCAAAGGGCACTCGACGTACTTTGTCGTACCGACCAGAGATTGTTCCATCGACTTCAACAACAACCTGAGCATTTGTAAATTGATTCTGCCCAGCATCTTCGGTGATGCCGACAACAAAGGGAACGTTCAGGCGTTTCGCTTGCTGCACAATTTCGGAGTACTCCGGACTGTCAAGAAACAATCCGTGGTTTGTAATGCTGATGACATTTTCTGGCCAAATCACTGCATCACGTTGA
>WLSJ01000064.1 GCA_009705865.1 Actinomycetota bacterium
AATATGATTCGGTGCGGAAAGAACGTGCGCCAGATCACGATGAATGCAAGATACGCAGGGCCGACAAAGATGATGTCTCTCGCCCACTGAGGACCGTGTGGGTATTGCGCAGACAAAAGTATGAACGAGCCGAAGTAAATGACGGTGGCCGTGTACGTGGCTACGCGCAAAGACTTGACCCGCACGAGATGGGGAAATTTGACGTTAGTAAGTTGGCTAACAGCAAAGATGATGCAGATAAGTGCTGCGTATTTCTGACTGGTACCTAACAGCACAAAAGTAGGAATAACGATGTTCCACATGGCAGGAAAGCCGTTGAACCACACATCGTCTGTTTCTTGGTCGGTCCGTGCAAACCACAAGGCACTAGTAATCAAAATGAGTCCTGCTATTGCCATGGTGACGCGTGGTTCCACTACATGAAGGTGTACCAATAAAACTGTAGGTACCACAACGCACGTGACGTAGTCGATGACAAGGTCAAGGACATGGCCATCAATATGTGGCGCGTGCAGGCTGACATCGAATTTACGGGCGATCGGGCCATCGATGCCGTCGAGGATCTGGCACACAATGAGCCAGATAAGAGCTGTGCGAATATGGCCATCAATGAGAGCCTGTAGAGAGATAAGCCCAGCCAGGGCTCCCGTGGCAGTCAGAAAATGGATGCTGAAACCAGTACGGCGTTGAGCCTGAGTTGTTTCAGAAATTGTCACCTAGTGAGCCTACGACCCAGCCGGCATACGATGAGTTCATGAGTTCCCGATCAACAACGTGGAGCAGAGTGTGGATTGTCGCCTCAATTGCGTATGGAGGGCTACGAACTGCTCTTGTATGGCGTTTTTTGCATCAGTTCGGTGTGAATGTGTGGGTATTTGGCGTTATTGAGCTGATTGCGTCCGCTCTCTATGGACTCTCTAGCGCTCGTGTTGTGACACATCTCCTAGCTCGTAATTGGTCCGAACTGCGAAAGTGGGGTCTGCTGGCTGTCATTTCCTATGCAGCCCCTGACGTGTATGTCTTTGTCAGTGCTGGCACCTTGCCCGGCAGCTACTTAGACGTGCTCATCGGAATTGTCCTGGTGACCGCCGCATTAACGGTGATCGGAATAGTCGGAGAAGTGCGTCGCGGACGGCAAAAGCCGGCGTAGGAGCCGAGTGCGGGTGTGTTCAGTCAGTGCGAAACGCCTACGGTATACAGCATGAAAGTTGCTCTAACAATTGTTGATCATCTTCGCCGTGCCGAGCAGGTGTATGGCGATCGCGTTGCTGTTATTGATGAGTCTGATCAGCCAGCTGAATCTTGGGGGAGCATTACCTATAGCGAGATGGCGCGTCGTGCTCGCGCGCAAGCTGCTGGCTTAGATGCTCTTGGTATTGCACAAGGCGCGCGTGTTGCCATAGTCAGCCAGAACTCTGCTCGTCTTTTGACTTCGTTCTTTGGTGTTAGTGGATACGGACGAGTTCTTGTGCCTATCAATTTCCGTCTGGTGGCCGAAGAAGTGTCGTACATCATCTCCCATTGTGGAGCAGAGGTCTTAATCATTGACCCCGAATTGGAAGAGGCTTTATCGGGTGTGACCGCGAAGCATAAGTTCATTATTGGGGCTGAGTCAGACGCTGTGTTGTACAAATACGACGTCGAGCCTCAGACATGGATTCCTGATGAGGATGTAACGGCAACTATCAACTACACCAGTGGCACTACGGCTCGTCCGAAAGGCGTGCAATTAACTCATCGAAACCTCTGGGTCAACGCAGCAATTTTCGGGTGGCAATTAGGCATCAACGATCGTGATGTGTATTTGCACACGTTGCCGCAGTTCCATGCCAACGGATGGGGAATTGTCTTTGCAGTCACAGCGATGGGTGGGCAACACATTATTTTGCGCAAAGTTGATGGTGCTGAAATTCTTCGCCGCATTGATCACTTCGGCGTGTCGCTGTTGTGTGGGGCTCCTGCTGTTGCAAATATGGTCCTTGATGCATCCTCTGATGCGTTGTTGCCTACATCTCGCGGGCAGGTACGAATGGTGGTTGCTGGTGCGCCACCACCGACCAAAACAATTGAAAGAATCGAAACTGATCTCGGATGGGAATTCATACAGATCTATGGGCTGACTGAAACGTCACCCCTTCTCACCATGAACCGCAACCGCGCTGAATGGGATGACCTTTCATCGTCTGATCGTGCAGCAAAACTTAGTGCTGCTGGCGCTCCGTCACTAGGAGTGGAAATGAGCATTGATGCAGAAGGCGAAGTCCTTGCGAGGGGCAGTGTGATTATGTCTGGGTACTGGGAACAACCAGAAGAGACCGCAAAGGCCATCGTTGATGGTTGGTTCCACACAGGTGATGGCGGATCAATGGGCGAGTACAACTTTGTCACCATTGCAGACCGAAAAAAGGATGTCATCATTTCTGGCGGAGAGAACGTGTCATCTATTGAAGTGGAGGACGCTGTATTTTCTCACCCAGAAGTTTCTGAGGTTGCCGTCATCGGTGTGCCAGATGAAAAGTGGGGAGAAGCAGTGCTGGCCCTTGTGGTTACTACTGCAGGGTCAACGCTGAGCGAAGAAGCCTTGATTGCCTATGTGAAGACAAAATTGGCTGGGTACAAGTGCCCGAAGCGTATTGAGTTCCGCTCTGAGCTAGCAAGAACAGCAACCGGCAAGCTTCAGAAATTCAAATTGCGCGCGCCATATTGGGAAGGCCTCGAGCGTCAAGTTAACTGAGACTGCGCTTTACAAAGTTGGGAACTGAAGACGAAGTTCGCGCTTCAATGCTTTGCCTGATGCGTTTCTTGGAATCACATCAACAAAACGAATGCCGCTTGGCATTTTGAAACGAGCCAATTTCCCATCACAGTGAGCAATGATGTCGCTCTCTGTGATGTTCGCGTCTTTCTTCACAACTACTGCAAGACCAGTCTCACCCCATTTGTCAGATGGCACGCCAATCACTGCTACGTCTGCAATGCCAGCAAGACCAAGAATCACGTTTTCAATTTCAGCGGGGTACACATTTTCGCCGCCTGAAATAATCATGTCTTTCAGACGGTCCTGAATCCAGATGAACCCTTCATCGTCAACGGTGGCTATGTCTCCTGTGTAAAGCCAGCCGTTCTTGATTGTTTCAGCTGTTGCGTCCGGCCTGTTCCAATAGCCGGTCATGATGTGGTCTCCCCGGACAAGCACTTCTCCTGCCTCTTCTACATCGCACACTGTTCCGTCAGGTCGTACGACAGCGACATCGGTATGGAAATAGGCCTTGCCAGTTGAACCAGCTTTACGAATGGCATCTTCTGGGGTGGTGACACAAGCAGGACCACATGTTTCTGTGAGGCCATATACCTGGTGAATATCAATTCCCATTTCTTGGTACGCCTCAATTAGTGCCTTTGGCACTGGGGCTGCACCACTAAGGAACCAGCGCAATGTTGAATGGTCGTGAGTCTTTGGATCAAATACCAAACGGCATGCGCCAAGCATCGCAGGAACTAATAGCGCATTGTTAATACGTTCTTGTTTCACTAACTGCCAGATTGCGTTCGGGTCAAAAGCGCGCATCAATACATGAGAAAGCCCTCTGTATGCAATGAGGATTGCAGGGGTCAGTGCGCCAACGTGGAACAACGGCATCGGGTTCAAATAACGATCTCCAATGCAGAAATCACTTGTTGCATTAAGAGTTATGAGTGCTGCCATTTGGGTGTTGTGGGTGTGCATCACGCCCTTAGGAAGCCCCGTGGTACCTGATGTGTACATGATGTAGAGAAGGTCATCGTTTGATGCGGTTACTTGTGGTTCATCAGTGCTCTGTGAATCAACCAGTGAATCGAACTGTTGCGCGAATGCAGGGTTCGTGTCTGCTGTTCCGACACGTATCCAGTGTTTAACATCGGTGCGGTCGCCACGCGCGTGAAGTTCATTAACGGAGGCATCGAACTCACTGCCAGCAATAAGAGCAACAGCTCCTGCATCTTTCACGATGAATTCAAGTTCGTCTGCAACGAGACGCCAGTTGAGAGGCACGATTACTGCCCCAATCTTTGCAACTGCAAAGAAAGATGACACAAATTCATGAGAGTTCATCATCAACAGAGCAACGCGGTCACCCTTGCGAACACCCAGTGACAATAATCCGTGGGCAACCTGGTTTGTTCGGGCGTTCAGCTCTGTGTATGTGAAGCGGCGATCTTGTGCGACATCAAATAGTGCTTCGCTGTCGGGGTTCAGGTAGGTGCGTTTTGTAAGAAGTGAGCCAATGTTGGTTTCCATGGCGACGATTATTTCACAGCCATGAGCAACAGTCGATTCACGATGAGAAGAGATGACGAAAGGTCAGGTTGATGCGCGGTTCTGCGATTCGGGTTGATTTAGGTATCCGGTGCTTCCAGTGCGATTGGCTTTGGCCAGACATCACCAGTAGAGAGCCGTGTGGCAACATCACTGAAATGGTGTCTCCGGACTGTTTGTGGCGCAGGTCGAAACGTCTCTCTGTGCCCAGGCTTATAGAGGCGATAACAGGTGCCGGACCGTTGACTGCCTCGTCGTCTGAATGCCATCCCATACTGTCGTGACCATTGCGGTAGAGATTCACTAAGACCCCGTTGAAAGAGTGATCTAGACGCGTCTGACACGCCTCTCGAAGGGCCCTCAGGGGTTCGTTCCAGGGTTGGGGTGTTCTCTCTGAGCCGGAATACGTATAGGGGAGTTCTGGGTCTGCGTGCCAGGCCGAAAGTCGAGGTTCGCTGACCCGCTTTCCGAACATCATGAGCGCGGTTTCCTCCCACGGAGTGATGGCCGATAGTGCTTGGAAATACTGATCAGCATCTGACGCCGACAGAAACTCTGGAACCAATATTGCTGATCCGTCAGTCGGCAGCAACTCGCCCCCGAATGAAAATGATTGTGGACTAGGCATCTGCCTTTGAGGCCCGTGGGCGCGGTTGCATCGTCGGAGCTGCATCAACGTCTTTGATATAGATCCATGCGTAGATCGCCCCGATCAATGACATGGCAATGCTGGCAGCGAATGCGTAATGAAAAGCTGACAACTGGTGTAACGCGGATGCATCGCCAAAACTATTGCGACGTGAAATGAAGATGGTGGATAGCAATGCGACTCCGATAGCGGCCGATGCTTGACGTTGAGTGGTGTAGATAGCTGAGGCTCTTCCGGTATCTGGTTTAGCAATACGCGCATACGTAGCAGCCTGCAATGGCACGAAAGCAAATGCCATTGAAATTCCGCGAATCAACATCAATCCACGAATAGTCCACTGATTCACTCCGATGGTGACGAACATATACGGAATGTTTGATGCGCTCACAAGAATGAGGCCGAGAGTCACTAGACGTCGCGGCCCGATGGTGTGATACATCCGCCCAACGAACTGGCTCATCACAATGATGCCAACGGCCTGTGGGAATGTTGTGAGACCAGATTTGAGTGCGCTGTACCCGAGCAATGTTTGTAAAAACTGCGGAAGCATGAAAAGAAATGCTGCAAAACTTGCATATGAAAATGTGTTCACCATGTTTGAGGTTCGAAACATGCGGTCCTTGTACAAACGCAATGCCAACATTGGTTCCTTAATGCGCAACTCGACACGCACCATTGCTGCGAGAAGTACTAGTCCACCAACAGCTGTCACGAGAACTTCGCCAGAAGCCCACCCTTTGTCCGGGCCTTGTGACATTGCATATAGAACGGAAGCTAGCCCTGAAGCTGCTAACAAGAACCCAGCAATATCGAAAGAACCGGCGGTGGGTTCCTTGCTTTCCCGCAAATACAGCGAACCAAAGATGAACCCCGCGATGCCGATGGGCACATTGACATAGAAGATCCAACGCCATGAAAGGTTGTCAATGAGAAGGCCGCCGATTATTGGCCCGAGTGCCGGTGCAATGACAGTCGGAATGATCAGAACCGTTGAGGCTCGAGCGCGTTCTTCCTGCGGGAATGCGCGGTACAGCATTGCTGTTCCAACGGGGGTGAGCATTCCGCCACCGACGCCTTGCAAAATACGAAACGCGATGAGTTCTCCAACGCTGTGTGCTTGACCGCACAGAACAGACGCCACGGTGAACATGAGGAGGGCAAATAGGAAAGTGCGCTTTGTGCCAAATCGATCGCCGATCCAGCCAGACGATGGAATCCACACCGCAATTGACAAGAGGTATCCGAGCACGACCCATTCAATGCCGGCACCGTGAACATTGAATTCTCGACCAAGGGTAGGAATGGCAACATTGACGATGGTGGTGTCCATGATTTCCATGAATAGTCCAAGGACATAGATAATGGCGACAACCCATTTATATTCAAACGGGGCGTTTTTCTGCATAATTCCACCGTACTGCGAGTTCATGGTCTGGCATTTATTGAGGGAGAATAGGTCATGACAGAAATTTCATCGCCACTCGGGTCTCTACGCCCATCTGCTCCACGTATTGCGCCCATTGCTGATGTTTCAGATGAAGTGGCCACCATCTTGGGTGGAGGGATCAATTCTCCAGACGGAACTCCTTTGAACATCTTTGGCACTATTGCGCATCACCCTCGATTATTGAAGCGCTTCATGAACTTCGCAGGTCTGTTTTTGAATAAGGGGCTCTTACCGGCACGCGAAAGAGAAATTGTGATTCTGCGGGTCGGCTGGAACTGCCAGTCCGTGTATGAATTTGGACAGCACACACTCATTGGTGAACGTGTGGGTCTCACAATTGAAGAGATCACAGCAGTAACGAAAGACATCGGCGAACATGACTGGAACGCGCGCGACACTGCGCTATTGAAGATGAGCGACGAACTGTGCGCAGATAACTGTGTCAGTCAGCAAACATGGAACACATTGAGTCGCGACTGGAAAGAAGCCGAGTTAATCGAACTAGTAATGGTGGCTGGCACGTATCGCTTAGTGTCAGGTTTTCTCAACACCATGGGTGTTGAACTAGATGCTGAAACTCCGGGCTGGCCAGAGCGCTAGATCTATGCGATGGGGTGATGGCAGGCTACGAAATGGCCGACAGCTACTTCACGCAGCTGTGGCTCTTCCGCAGCGCACTTTTCAGTAGCTGCTGGGCAACGTGTGCGGAAGCGGCAACCTGATGGTGGGTCAAGAGGCGATGGTGGCTCACCCTGGATAAGACCGGCTTGAATTGGGCGATCTGGGTCTGGGATAGGCACTGAACCCACAAGAGCTTTTGTGTAGTGATGCTTGGTGTTGCGATACAGCTCATCTGGGGGAGCCACTTCGCACACTTTGCCCAGGTACATCACCATGACGCGTGTGCTGACTGCCTTCACCACTGCAAGGTCGTGCGAGATAAAGATCAGTGAGAGGCCGTAACGGTCTTTCATGTCTTGTAGCAAGTTCAGAATCTGTGCTTGAACTGATACGTCAAGTGCAGATACGGGTTCGTCACAAATAATCATTGTTGGATCTAATGTGAGCGACCGAGCGATACTGATGCGCTGGCACTGTCCGCCAGAGAACTCATATGAACGACGGTCACGAACTTCAGCAGGGTCAAGGTTTACTGCATTGAGCAGTTCATCAATCTTTGCATCGATCTCTACTTGGTTGCCTTTGTTCCACACGCGCAATGGTTCAGCAATAACTTCGCTGACCGGAAGACGTGGGTCAAGAGAGCTGATTGAGTCCTGAAAGATCATCTGCATCGCTGGGCGAGCATCACGCAGTTCTTTCTTTGGCAAAGTTGTGAGTTCTTGAGACAAGAAATTCACTGAGCCGCTGGTTGGCTTTGGCAACTGCAGAATGGCTTTACCAAGAGTTGACTTGCCGCAACCAGATTCGCCCACTACGGCGAGAGTCTCGCCGCGAATGAGGTCGAAGCTGATGCCTGACACTGCTTTAACAATCTTGTCTTTCCCAAGCTTGAATTCAACCGTGAGGTCTTCAACAGTCAAGATGACATCGCCGTCTGGGCGCATGTGTGCTTTTCCGGTGCCAGCCATTACTTTGCTCCTCCGATAGGGAACCAACAACGATAGAAGTGGCCATTGCCACCATCTGTAAGAGGTGGTTTTTCAGCGCGGCATTTGTCCGTTACGTATGCGCAACGGTTTGCAAATGGGCATCCTGGTTCGTTCTTTGTGGGGTCTGGCAGACGGCCTTCAATGACAGGCAGGCGAGTGCCGGTCGGTGTCTCCAGACGGGGGATTGACTTCAAGAGTGCCTCTGTGTACGGCATCTTCATGTTGGAAAACAATTCGCGTGTTGGTGCATATTCCACCACATCGCCTGCATACATAACTGCAATCTTGTCTGTGTGGCCTGCAACGACACCAAGGTCATGTGTAACCAGAATCATTGCCATGTTGAACTCTTTACGCAGTTCTGAAATCAGTTCCAAAACTTGTGCTTGCACTGTTACGTCGAGAGCAGTAGTTGGCTCATCGGCAAACAACATTTCTGGTTTGCATGACACTGCAATTGCAATCATGATTCGCTGACGCATACCACCAGAAAGCTGGTACGGGAACTTGCGCATCATTGACTTCGGATCAGGAATACGTACTCGTTCAAGCAATTCAATGGCGCGAACTTTTGCGTCCTTCTTCGACATGCCAAGACGCACGGTAAGACTTTCAGTGAGCTGGTCACCAATGCGGCGAACTGGGTTCAACGCAGTCATTGGGTCTTGAAACACCATGGCCATTCCGGTGCCCCAGAGGTCGCGCACTTTGTCTTTCGGCAATTCTGAGATGACTTCGCCTTGGAAAGTGATCTTTCCGGTGCGAGTAGCTGTGCTTGGCAAGAGGCCCATGATTGAACGTGACAGCACGGTCTTGCCAGAGCCTGATTCACCTACAACGCCGAGGCTTTCGCCTTCTTGCAATTCGATAGAGACATCGCGAACCGCTTTCAGTTCACCACGTGGCGTGGCAAAAGAAACGGAGAGACCCTCTACTTTGATGACGGTGCTCATATCTTTGATTCTCTCTTGTCTAGATGGTTACGCACATAGTCGCCGAAATAGTTTGTGGAGATCACCGTGAAGGCAATGGCCAAAGCTGGCATGTACACCTCGTGTGGCGAAAACTCTAAGTAGTTGCGGCCGGTTGCCAACATGGAACCCCAACTAGCTCCACCCGGGATACCGACACCGAGCAATGCAAGAGAACCTTCAACAATGATGACCGAGCCAACAGCGAGGAAGGCGATAGCCAACATGGCTGGCGCCACGTTCGGCAAAATGTGTTTGCGAATGATTACCAGGTTTGGCGTACCCATTGACTTTGAAGCAAGAACAAACTCTCTGTTCGACCACTGCAATGCTGAACCACGTGCGATACGCCCCACAATAGGCACAATCACAATGGTGAGAGAGAAGATCAGAACAGTCATTCGTCGAGCAACAGTTGCGGTTTGTTCGTCGGTGTCAGCTGCGAACGATGAAATCAACGCTAATGACAACACCAAGTTCGGAATGGACAACATGATGTTGAACACCATCTGAACCACTGAATCAAACTTGCCCCGGTAGTACGCAGACGAAATGCCGATGACCCCACCAATCAGTCCACCAATGGTCACTGAAACAACTGAGACGAAGATTGAAATGCGGGCTCCATTGACAAGGCCAGACAACATGTCGTACCCATCGTTGGTGGTGCCTAAGAGGTGACCAGGAGCTGAGAACGGGCCAGCACCTAGGAATTCAAACTGAGCTTCGTTCCATGTTGGTAACGGCAAAAAGGGGCCGAACACTGCAAGGAACACCATGAGCCCCAACCATGTTGAAGCGATGTAAAAGCCAATAGGGCGTTTACGGGCTGACTTTGTAGTCGGCACTGTTGTAACGGTAGTAGTAGTCACGTTAGTTACGGCGCTCTCTCGTTCGTGGGTCGGTGATGTTGGTCAATAAGTCGACAGTTGAGTTAAAGAACACATATGCAAATGCAATAAGAGCAATCATGGTCTG
>WLSJ01000065.1 GCA_009705865.1 Actinomycetota bacterium
CTGCACCTCGCTATGAGCCAGTAACTGATCCAATGGAAATGTGGCATCTGTTTTCACACACCTCCGGAATGACATATGGATTTATCTATTCGAACCCAGTTGATCAGATGTATCGCAATGCAGGTTTTGAATGGGGTCTTCCGCCACATTCCTCACTTGCCGAACTGTGCGACATGCTCGCTGAGCTTCCCCTTATGTTCCAGCCCGGAACTGAATGGGCATATTCAATGTCGATTGACATTCTTGGCCGCGTTGTGGAAATACTCTCTGGCATGACCCTTGGTGAATTCATGAAGAAGCGCATCTTTGATCCCCTTGGCATGACCGACACCGCATTTCATTGTTCCGAGGACAAAGCAGACCGTCTTGCGGCTCTCTATGTGCCAAACCCTGCGGACAAAAAGATTCTGCGAAGCGATATAGCTGCCGCTGGCGCACTGGTTGAACCGAAGGCAGATCTTGGTGGAGGCGGTCTCGTCTCCACCACTAGTGATTACTTGAAATTTGCAGAAATGTTGCGTGGTGGTGGCGAATACAACGGCACGCGTATTTTGTCGAATCGCACTGTTTCGTTCATGGCCTCGAACCATTTGCCGAACAATGCAGATCTCACCGCGTTTGGTCGACCATTGTTCTCAGAAACTGCATTCGACGGCGTGGGCTTTGGTCTTGGTGTGAGCGTCACGCTTGACCCTGTGAAGGCGAAAGTGCCAGGTAGTGCTGGCGATTATGGCTGGGGTGGCGCTGCAAGCACCAACTTCACTGTTGATCCGAAAGAAGACCTTGTGTACATGATCATGACCCAGCTCATGCCTTCAAGTACGTGGCCGTTACGCCCACAACTTAAGCAGTTGGTGCACCAGGCTTTAGCTGACTAGCCCTCGCTAATTGCGTTCGTAGAACAATGAGCATCGCTACACCACATGCGATGATCGCTAACCCTTGAAATACATTTCCTGGAATCCAGTACACAACTGTCATTATCAATCCGACGATGATGCCAATTGATCCCGCAACAAGATTTTCAGGTGCGAGTTCGCGCGAACCGAGCGTAAATAACATTGCTCCGACTCCAACTGGGATGAGCCCACCGATTCCTAGTGAAAAAACATTGGCCATTGTGATTGAACCGATGACAATCAGCACAGAGCCCATAAAACGCGGAAGATACGCAAACCCAATCTGACACATACCGATAGCTATCAGGCCGATACCGCCAGCAATCAGCATCAGTCCAATTACTAATTGATTGTTGTTCCCATTCAGGTTCATGATTGAAGTGGAAGTCAAAATAACAATCGGCACCGAAGCAGTCATCAATAGCGAACCAGCAAACTGTGACCGCGCAGCACGTAATGCTCCCCATGTTCCAGCAGTGATAGCCAGCATGCACGCGGATAACTCAGATCGCATATTCGTCATGTCCAACAGAATTCCACTTGCCACAGCAGCTGCGAGTACCGCAGCAACTTCAAGAACTTCGCCTGCACGCTTTTTTTCATTTGTTGAAGCAGAAAATTTTCGAGAGAAGAAACCAAGCAGCGCTGCTACTACATACAGCAGAGCCGCTATTCCTGCTTTGGATACGTCGGCGAGGAGACCAGAGATCATGAATATTGCGCCAATTGCGATCAAGATTGAAGCCAAATACGTCACTAACTCACGCACTCTGAATGCAAGTACCGGTGCATCAGCTATTTCAGAGGCTTGGTCTGTTGTTAGGTGACCATCTGAAACAAGTTTCTGAAGAATTTCACTTTGAGATTTGCGTAGTTCCATATCTTCAGTGTTGCACTTATGACGGGTGGCTTGATACCCAGTTCACTAAATCGCTGATGGCTCCACCTAAAAGAGTTGAAATGAACGATGAAAAAGTAACTGTCATGTGGTTGTCGTCTCGGTACACCAAGATATTGCCCACCACGGTTGGACAACCCACATCAGTGCAAAACCATTGGCGAGTCCACAATACGTGTACGCCTGCATCATCAAAATCTCGCAACATCTGATGCATGTCATCACGAAAAGCCGAACTGATGTTAGGAGTACATAACTGGACATTCGTGTAATGACGACTGAGACATGTCGGGACGTCTTGCCCCGGATACGGCGTGTCTTCCATTACAACAGGTGTAATTCCCAATTTTTCCAATGCGGAAACTGTGGACTGAATGCCTACTCGCCATTCTTTTTGCCACATCGGAACACGTGTCGTTGCAGACAACAATCGATCGAAGTGAGCAATAAATACTGTCTGCACACCATCAAGTTTCATTTGCTTCATCACGTTCTCACGCCACGGAGCACATTCTTTGTACACCTTCCCCAACACCTTGCTATACGTAGGAATATCAGCAGGCGGGCAACCACGTTTTGTGTAGGTAATGAACTTCCAATGACGCTCTTTGGCGATTTTTTCAAAAGAGGGGAACCATTGTGCAGCATGTGAGTCGCCATACAAACCAATCACAACCGATGATTCTTTATCGCCATAGATGCATTTCTTTGGTCGCGTTGTAGAAAAACCAGCATGACAATTGTTGCTATAGATCGTTGGCATATCAGTCGAAGCACCCCGGATTGACGGCGTGAGATTTGACGGCAAGCCAGTGGCTGCCATTGCTTGAACAATTGCATCAATCGATGTGGATGGACCAGGGAGTTGCGGTTCTGTAGGCACTGTAGAAGTGGAAACATTCGGGTCGACTGTTGTTGTTGAATCTGCAACCAATGTGGGGGTTGTAGCTTCAACTCCTCCTGACAACGCAGGTTGATTATTTTGCGCCAGTACAGCACTGCCACCCACAATTGCTGCCAGTGATACAGCAAGTACAAGTGCTCGTGGCCCAACAATTTTGTGATTTTTGCGCACAGGATTTTCAATGAAGCGGTAGGACAATTCAGAGAGAGCCAAGGAGATCATGAGGCACACAAGACCTTCAAACACTGACAATTTCTTCTCTAATGCAGATGCAGTAACTATTAGTACTGGCCAATGCCACAGATACGCCGAATACGAACGAGAACCGAGCCATTGCAACGGTGATAATCGAAGAAGAACGTCGGGCGACCATGATGTGGCGTTGCCTCCTCGCAATAAGAATGCGGTTGCTAGTACCGGAAGCAGAGCCCATGGACCTGGGAACGTGGTTGTATCTGAAAACGTGATCACTGTTGCAACAATTCCGGCAAGACCACACCATGCAATGAGCGCGTTGACTTTACGTGTCTTTACAGATTGACCAATCGGCACTGCAGCTGCAATAGCACCAATTGCAAGTTCAAACGCGCGAGTGTGCGGAGAGAAAAACGCCCATGGTTGTGAGGTATTCATGAGCAACATGCATGCAACAAATGATCCGACTGATACGCATGCTGCCGTAATTCCGACACGGAGGCGCACTGAATATTTAGACGATGCACCAACTCCGATACACACAAGCATCACCAATGCCGGCCACACAATATAGAACTGTTCTTCTACTGCAAGACTCCAATAGTGCTGCAACGGTGATGGTGGCAAAGCAGACTGCAAATAGTCCGCACCTCGATGAGCGAAAACAAAGTTTGACGAGAATGCTGCAACTGCAAAGACATCATTAGTAAGCGACCGCAGCCGCAAAGGCTCAAGCCAGATCCACGACGCGACAAGTGTTGAACATGCAACAAGCGCAGAGACAGGCAAAATGCGTCGAGCGCGTCGAGCATAGAAGGCACCCAGTGAGACTTTTCCAGTATTGGTCTTTTCGGCCACCAACAGAGAAGTAATAAGAAAGCCCGACACCACAAAAAAGACATCGACGCCGACATATCCTCCGCCGATTCCAGGGACACCTGCATGAAAAAGCAAGACCGCTAGCACCGCAATAGCGCGCAGCCCCTCAATATCCGTACGCCGTTTCACCGATACGAGTATTACCGCATATGGAACCCAGCCATAGGCACCTATTAAATAGGGTCAAGATGGCAGTCCTGTGGCGAGTGGTCTAAGGTCGTAGAAACATTTCCAACGACACCCCTAGGAGTCACCATGGCACGTACCACCCGCCTGCTTGCATCGCTTGCAGCACTTTCATTTGTTGTCGCTTCATGCGGCGGCAGCGATTCATCAACAACTTCCAATGGCGCTCTCAGCACCATTGCAGAGGGCAAACTCACCGTCTGTTCCGATGCACCATACGAACCATTCGAATTCCAAGATAAAGATGGCGTTTGGACCGGGTTCGACATGGATATCGTCCGCAAGATTGCAGAAGCAAACAGCCTCGAACTTGAAGTCAGCGTGCAACCGTTCGACGGAATTTGGCTTGCGCCAGCCGCAGGCACATGTGACATGGTTGCTTCATCATTGACAAATACTCCAGAGCGCGCAAAGGCAGCAGCCTTTACAGATAGCTACTTTGATGCTTTCCAGTCTGTACTCGTTCGTTCGGACGATGCAGCTAAGTACACGACTCTTGAATCACTCGCCGGAAAAACTATTGCTGTACAAACCGGAACAACTGGTGAGACATTCGCAAAAGAAAACGCGACTTCATCAACGATTCAGTCTTTCGACGAAGCATCCGCAATGTTCCTAGCTCTTGAATCTGGTCAGGTAGACGGAGTTCTTCAGGATTACCTCATCAACAAGGAACGTGCCGACAAACAAGGAACCTCAGCGGTTTCAATCAAGTTTGAAGACACCCCTGAGCAGTACGGATTTGCCGTTCAAACTGGTAACACAGCACTTCTTGAAGTTTTGAATAAGGGCATTGCAACCCTCAAAGACGATGGCTCTTACAAGACCATTTACGACAAGTACTTCATTGGCTGATCTCTGATCAAGCCAATCAATAACAACTAACGACGAAGAGGGTCATGGCACTCAGTAAACGCAAAAAGGCTATGTACATGCGCTACGTCATGTACATAGCCAGCATTGCAATTCTGGTTGTTGTGATCCTCTTCATCGATTGGGGCCGTCTGGGAAATGCCATGTTCCGCTGGAACATTGTTAAAGACCAATTCCCAAACATTCTCACCAAGGCAGCCAAAAACACCGTCGTCTTTACAGTGCTCGGATTCACAGGTGGAATATCGTTTGGTCTGTTGTTCGCACTCATGCGTCTCAGCACTATTCGCCCATATCGCTGGTTTGCAGCGACATACATCGAGATCTTCCGCGGCATTCCGCTTCTCGTCACTCTTCTCATTCTTGGGTTTGGTATTCCCATCGCCACCGGATGGCACTGGCCAAACCCATATCTTCAAGGTGCAATCCCTTTGTCATTGGTTGCCAGTGCCTACATGGCAGAAACTATTCGTGCCGGTATTGAAGCCGTACCAAAAGGGCAAATGGAAGCTGCCCGTTCGTTAGGTATGTCGTATGCCCGCGCAATGATCACCATCATCATTCCTCAAGCTCTACGAATCATTGTCCCCCCACTTACCAATGAATTTGTTCTTCTGATTAAAGACACGTCACTCATCTCCGTGCTCGGTGTAACTGCTGCTACCAAAGACTTAGCAAGATTCGGCCGAGATGGCGTCAACCAGACCGCTAACGCAACTCCTCTCATCGTTGCCGGATTGGTGTACTTGGCGATGACGCTTCCCCTCACTCAATTAGTCGCATGGATGGAACGACGCACAAAGGCTGCAAGCCGATGAACGCCGACATCGTTGTCAACGTCACCAATCTCAATAAATCATTTGGTGACAATCATGTGTTGCGTGGCATTGATCTACAAGTGCAGCGCGGCGAAGTTGTATGCATCATTGGCCCGTCGGGTTCTGGGAAGAGCACGTTGTTGCGTTGCGTCAACATGCTGGAAACTCCCACTGCAGGAACCGTCGTAGTGCTTGGTCGGGATCTCACCGATATTGATTGCGATCTAGATGAAGCGCGAACACATATCGGCATGGTCTTTCAGCAGTTCAATTTGTTTCCTCACATGACAGCTCTTGAAAATGTCTGCGTCGCACAACGCAAAGTATTAAAACGAAGCGCAGCAGAGGCAAAAGAAATCGCCCACGGCTTACTTGCTCGCGTTGGTCTTGTTGAAAAAGACAATGCCTACCCTGCTCAGCTTTCTGGCGGACAGCAACAACGAATTGCTATTGCACGAGCACTTGCTATGAAACCTGATGTCATGCTGTTTGATGAAGCAACTAGTGCACTTGATCCTGAATTGGTGGGCGAAGTTCTACAAGTCATGCAGTCACTCGCACATGAAGGTATGACAATGCTCGTGGTTACCCATGAGATGGGCTTTGCAAAGAGCGTTGCTGATCGCGTTGTGTTTATGGATGGTGGCGTCATTGTGGAACAGGGTCCACCTTCGCAAGTGATCTCAGCACCAGTGGAAGAACGCACACGTTCATTCCTCTCGAGCGTCCTTAACCATTGAGCACCCCACGCATAGAGTGCATGCAATGAGCGACCAACGCGACCGCATCAACGCCATGTTGAATCTGGCGCAACATCCCAATACTCCTCTGGCTGAAGCTGAATCTGCACTCGCTATGGCATCCAAACTGATGCAAAAGCACGGCCTCTCACAATCAGATGTGTCATCAACCCATTCAGATAATGACACCACCATTGTGGTGGAACGCATTCATGTCGGTGGTCTGTATCGGGTGCGGCGTCAAAACATTTTGTACACCATTGCACTTCTCCATTCCTGTGCTGGTTATCGCGCTGAAGACGAAGGAGACAAATGCGTCATCGTTCTATATGGCCGTGCCGCAGATATTTTCGCCACCCGAACATTGTTTGCAGCTGCAGATGCAATGGGGGCACGACTTCTTCCTCGAGGTGACCGTTCATGGCGTGTCGCTTGGTGGAAGGGGTTTCAGTTGGGAATCGAAGAATCTTTATCTGTTGCCCGAAAAGACTTTGTCGCCGAAACACCAGGCTCAGGGTTAGTGCTTGCTGACCGCATGAAACGCGCGCAACATGAACTTCGAGTCAACGGTCCCCCTCTTCGCGGCGGCTATTCATATAGCGATACTTCATCTGGTGCATACCTCACCGGAAAACAAGCCGGAAGCGGATTTGGTGGTGCAGGGAGATCATTTGCTGCGGGCATACGTGGTGAACTGTCGTGAGTTCAGTCAGCACCTTTGCCCAGATCGCAATTGATCAGTCATCTCATTATTCCAATTGTTCGCCTGAACAAGCACTCACATACGCATGTGAAGACCTTGTCGATAATGAACTCGGATCGCGTAATTTCTCATCCAGTCATCTAGAAGATTGGATGCAGCACGTTTGTTCGCGAGAAGACCTCGATATGCCCCAGATCATCGTGCGACGGTCATCTCCTACGGTTTTAGCATCAGCTGATATTGAGTCACATTCAATTTGTGTGCGAGGAAAAACCACTACTGCTGCCACGGTTCTTCATGAAATTGCACACATCAGTGTCGGAGTTGATTCTCACGGAGTTTTATTCCGTGATGAACTGATTCGCCTCGCACGTGCACATATTTCTATTGATTATGCAGCCCTATTGCACGGCGTATTTTCAACCGCGGGTCTGGAAATGTCTTCGTGGGCAGCTAGCGCCAGCCAACGTTAATCAACTGTTGTTTCGCCACTCAACACGGGTTGGCCATCGGCCTACCCCGCCTTGTTCAACAAGAAAACCAGTTAGTGATCTGTTTGCATGTTCCATTCGCCATGTCAACATCGCTCGAGCATTTTCAGAAATAATGGCATCATTCGTTGTCAATGTTCGCCACGTCGGATCAGCAGCAATATCGAAACACAGAAAATCTCCGTCGCCGAATTGGACATACGCATGAGTCTCACTTCGTCTCACCGCAAGATTTAATTGTTCTAGGCGCCGTTTCCATGGCCACGCGTACCGATCACTCGGAATCAGTGCAAATCGCCAGTCATATTCCCAATGCGCAGCTTCGCGCCACCATGATGGTTCCGTGCCAGTGATGAAATGAGTTAACGGCAGACCATCGCATTGTGGCGGAATGTCTATATTCATTACCTCACACAGCGTTGGCATGATGTCAATATTTTCAGTGAATTTGTCAATGACTGTTCCGTGAGCAACCGGAAAGCGCGGGTCAGCAACTATTCCAACAATGTGTTGGCTTGTTTCCCAATAACCAACTTTTTCGCGTAGTCCATGATCTCCCAACAACTCTGCATGATCTGCAACTACCACTATGACTGTGTTATCCCATTCGCCAGATTCCACTAATGAATCAAAGACGCGCCCTAGTTGGTAATCAACCTCACTCACCATTCCAAAATATTGCGCCCTCATGTGTGCCATCTCATCAGGGTCCGTTGGTGCTTTTGTTCCGTCAAGCATCAACATCACTTCATGAAACGGATGCACTTCATCTGCGCGCGCAATGGGCAACCCTACTGAGTCGGGTGAATACATTGTTGAATATTCACCTGCAGCTGAATACGGCGGGTGTGGACGCAGGTAGCTGACATGAGCAAACCATCCTGACTCTTGCGCATCAAGCCAGTCGATTAGACGTGAAGTCAAAAAGTTACTCACGCTGACATCAACTGGTCGTTCATTTTCAGTTGCGAGCAAGTTCAAGATTCCAGAAGAAGAATCAAATCCCTTCTCTGTGAGAAAGTCACGCCATGGTGTCATGCGCCCCGTGAGATCAAGGGCACAATCAAAACCTGGCAGTACACCTTCATATGTCTGAAGTCGCGGGTCATCTGCACCGTTGGTAACGCGAGGATCTATTGATTGATCGGTGTATCCAAAAAGAGTGGGCGCATAACCAGCCCGACGCGCAGCGTGTGCGATGTTGTCGAACCCATCATCAAGCGGTGTGCCGTTAGCAACCACGCGATGATTCATTTGGTACATGCCGGTATACAACGATGCACGGCCTGGTGAGCATGGTGAAGCCTGGCTGTAATGGCGAGCAAAGCGCACACCCTGAGCTGCCAATCGATCCAGATTCGGTGTTTGCACTATTGGGTGACCAGCTGTTGATAAGCAATCTCCGCGGAATTGATCAAGAGTGATGAGAAGAATATTCAATGACACAATTAGCTACTTCTCACTCGGGCGTTTGCCAGTTGCCAAAAAGGTACGAATCTCTCGAATTGCCGTGGGGTCCTGCGCTATGAACATATGGCCGCCTTCATATAACGACAGTGTCGCATCTGCAATACGTTCCACTATGGCTTCTGAGTTAACAGGAGGTGCAATACCATCAAACCTTCCTGCCGCAACAAACGTGGGCGCTGAAATGTGGTGTAGTCGTTCAGCAACATCATGAGTAATACGTGCTTCTAATTGCAATCGTTCACCGCGCATCGCATCGTCAGTTTTCTGAACTGCTCCTTGTGCCTGTCGCATTCCCATCATTTGCGCGTCAGCCGGATGAGAAGCCAACCATTCAGGAGTAAAACGCGTATCACCCAATGTCACCATCTTTGAATCGCGTTCATCAGCTGACATTGATGTCAATGTGTGCAATGGGTACGAAGAGCCGCCACTGCCTCCCGCAGACGTACACATCAACATCAGCCGCTCAACCCGTTCGGGATATGTGACTGCAAATTCTTGTGCGACCATGCCGCCAAAACTAATTCCGACCACAGAACATGATTCCCAACCGACATGATCTAGTAGTGCCGCTGCATCAGCCGAATACTGCGCCATGGTGTACGGACCATCAGGAATAGAGGTAAGACCCAACCCACGTTGGTCGTGAGCAAGCACCTGACATTCTTTTGAGAGCGACCGAATCAATAGTTCTGTCGATTGCAATGTCGCCCCCGA
>WLSJ01000066.1 GCA_009705865.1 Actinomycetota bacterium
CAGGGATTCCGGCATTCTTCAGAATGTCGCGTCCCTCTGTTGCGTTGGTGCCATCGAGACGAATAACAATTGGTGCGCGTAGGTCAACGCGACCAAGTGCTTCCACAATGCCCTTTGCCACTTCGTCACCGCGAGTGATACCACCAAAGATGTTGATGAAGATGCTCTTGACATTCTTGTCAGAGTTAATAACTTCAAGTGCTCCGGCCATAACGTCGGCGTTTGCGCCGCCACCAATGTCGAGGAAGTTTGCAGCACTGCCGCCCACTTGGTTCACAACGTCGAGCGTGCTCATTGCGAGACCTGCACCATTGGCGATAATGCCGACGGTGCCGTCAAGACCAATGTACTGAAGTCCTTTTTCACGAGCGAGAAGCTCACGAGCATCTAGTTCAACAGTTGCTTTGAATTCTTCCCATTCAGGATGACGGAATTCAGCATTCTCATCAAGGCTGACTTTTGCATCAAGTGCATGCACTTCGCCCGTTGGCTTCAAAATGAGCGGGTTGATTTCAGCAAGATCACAGTCACCTTCAACGAAGCAGCGATACAGCTTTACCAAAATGTCAGCAACACCTTGTTGCGCAGCATCAGGAATTTTTGCATCAACTGCAGCTTTTTTCGCAGCTGCCGCAGGGAGACCATCAACAGGATCAATGTGCAACATCAAAATTGCAGCAGGATTCTTTTCTGCAACTTCTTCAATTTCAACTCCGCCTTCACGACTCAGCATGAGAAGGTGCTTCTTTGCACCGCGATCAAGCGTGAACGATGCGTAGTACTCCTCAGCGATGTCTGAAGCATTTTCTACCCAGACACGCTTCACAACATGGCCCTTGATGTCCATGCCCAAGATGTTTCCGGCATGCGTGCGAACTTCATCGGCATTGTTAGCCAACTTGATGCCGCCTGCTTTACCGCGACCGCCCACTTGTACCTGAGCTTTTACAACCACTGGATATCCGGCTGCATCTGCAGCAGCGATGGCTTGATCAACAGTGACTGCAACGTCACCCTTTGAAACAGGAATGTCGTAGCGCGCAAAATATTGCTTGCCCTGATATTCGAAAAGGTCCATGAGTTACTCCCTATTGTCGAGTTCTTCTTCGAGCCATTGGCAAATCACTTTGAGTGATGAACCAGGGCCAAAAATATTTCCTACGCCTTGTTCGCGTAATGCGCGCGCATCAGCATCGGGGATAACACCACCACCAAAGATGAGGATGTCAGCCAAGTCGCGATTTTTTAGTTCCTCCACGGTGCGTGGAAACAATGTGAGGTGCGCACCAGAAAGAAGCGACAGCCCCACGGCGTCAGCATCTTCTTGCATCGCGGTCTCTGCAATTTGTTCAGGGGTCTGGTGAAGACCCGTGTAAATGACTTCAAACCCATGGTCACGAAGGGCACGGGTGATGACCTTTGCCCCACGGTCATGACCATCTAGGCCAGGCTTGGCAACTACTACTCGATACGGGCGCTTCACAGAAGGTAAACCCTACGCCGTACAGGGGTTTGGATACCAACCCGCCAGAATGGAGACATGGCAATTCCTCGTCTCCGCAGTCCCCTCGCTCGTGCTGTTGTGCCCGTCCTCGGAGGCATTGCATTTTTTGCCCTGTTCTTTGGCGGGTTATGGCTGGTTGCAACCGTTATTAACCATCGAGCTGACCCGGGCTCTGAAATTGGGAACAGGGTCTTTGAAGTAGGCAAAGTCAGCGCCATGGCAAAAGCCATTTCGGCCGACGGCCCTCTGCTGCTCCCCGACTTGAAAAGTCCAGACGGCGTGCGGTCGATTGTTCTTGACCATGTCGGTTCAGATCCGGCCACAGGCTGGCAGGTGTATTACGGATTCCCCGCCGATCGTGATGCGAGTTGTCTGGTCACTCATGTTCAGAGGACTCGAACGTTTACAGATTGCGAAAAACGAACAATCGAAGTGAGCAAGTTAAAGGCACCAACTGAAGTGCGGCCAATCGTTGAAAACAAAAAGACGTTGTATATCGATTTACGCGGGATGACATCAAGTGTCACCACCGTGCCCTGATTATTTAGCGGGAACTGAATCAACGAGGCGAATAGCGAATTCTTCCGCATGTTCGGCCAAATGACCGCGTTGTAGTGCAAGACCACCAACAACATCTGCGCCACGCATTTGTAATTCACGCGTCATGACATCGAGAGATTTTCCTGGGTTCAATGCATACGTGCAAAACGCAACTGCTTGCTTTCCGGCCATTGCAGGAAGATGACGCAGACGATCAATTGCCCAAGGCGCCTGACCAACAACAAATAATCCGTGAACCCATGTGCCAACGATGACCGTGTCTGCATCTTGAATTGATGCATGATTTGGATCTTTCATCGAAGAGATACCGGTAATTGACCAATTCTCTTGTTGCAGATTGGCAGCGATTAGTTCGCCTGCCTTCCACGTATTGCCAGTGAGACTTTCGATAAGGATTGCTGCCTTCATGACACCATTTCTACTACTGACAGCCCGTGGAAAAGAACTTCATCAGAGTTTTGTCAGTGGTGCCCATGCAAGAGCCAAGTGTTTGGTGCCCTTATCTCGGAACCGAACGGTGACTTCTGTTTTGTCTCCAGTGCCTTTGATCTCAATAACAACACCCTCGCCAAATACAGCGTGCATCACATCATCACCGGGCTTGAGGCCGACTAAATGGTCTGTATTGCGCGGTTCTGCTGCGGGTCGAACTGCTCTTTCAGCACGACGACCGTATGAGCGGCCGAAAGAATCATCATCGTCATCATTGCGGCGCTTGTATGCCGGAAGTTCTGCATCGTTCCAATCTGTGGACGTGCGACCAAAGACTCGTCCATGATCAGAACCTGAATCAACATTGCCCTGGCGGTCAAACAATTCAGCAGGCACTTCAGCCAAGAACCGTGACGGTGGGTTGTATTGCGACTGGCCAAACAACATGCGCTGCCAAGCATGTGATACCAGCAACCGTTCGCGCGCGCGAGTAAGCCCTACATACGCAAGACGACGTTCTTCTTCTAGTTCTGCCGGGTCTAGTAACGCGCGGTTATGCGGAAAAATTCCTTCTTCACAACCCACTAAGAAAACAACTGGGTATTCAAGGCCTTTTGCAGAGTGCAAAGTCATGAGAACAATGTGATTTTCAGCGTCTAGATCATCAGTATCTGCGACAAGTGCGACTTGTTCAAGGAATTCTTCTACCTGAGTGAATTCTGCAGCAGAACCAATGAGTTCAGAGATATTTTCAAGACGACCAGCAGCTTCTACCGTTGCTTCTTGTTCAAGTTCAGTGATGTAACCGCTGTTGTTCATCGCAACTTCCAACAATGCAGACGGACCATCGGCAAGAGCTGCGTTCATTTCGTCAACCAAGGTGACAAATAATGCGATGCCCTTAATGGCACCGCCCGAAACACCAGCTTCACTTGCGCGTCGCATGGCATCAATAAACGAAATATCGTTAGCAGTTGCGAACAGATCGATTTTGCCGATACTGGTGTCTCCAATACCGCGCTTTGGCACATTAAGAACTCGCTTAATGCTGATCTCGTCGAGCGGGTTAGCCCCAGCCTTCAAATACGCAATGGCATCTTTTACTTCGCGCCGTTCGTAGAACTTTGTTCCGCCGACAACCTTGTACGGGATACCAGAGCGCATCATGGATTCTTCAATGGCTCGACTCTGCGCATTAGTGCGATACATAATGGCGATATCGCCCCATGCACGCTTTTCCTTTGTATGAATATCTTGCGCAGTTGACGACACCCACGCAGCTTCGTCATATTCGTTTTCTGCAAAGTACCGAACAATACGTTCACCATCACCGGCTGAAGTCCACAAATCTTTCGGACGTCTGCCGACGTTTTGCGAAATCACCGCATTAGCAGCAGTGAGAATTGTTTGTGTGCTGCGATAGTTCTGCGCGAGCACCACAACTGTTGCTTCACCAAAAGCACTTTCAAATTGATCAATATTGCGCAAGTCAGCACCACGGAACTTGTAAATGCTCTGGTCGCTATCGCCCACTACGCACACGTTGTGGTGCAACGCCCCCAACATCAGAACAATGCGATTCTGGGCTTGGTTAGTGTCTTGATATTCGTCAATAAGAATGTGCTGAAAACGCTCTTGATATTGGCGTAACACTTCGGGATGTGCTTCAAAAAGCCGAACAACGTTTACCAACAGATCATCAAAGTCCATGGCACCAGCACGAATGAGGCGAGCCTGGTATTCGCGGTAAATTTCGGCATTACGTCGGGCAGAAATGTGTTCCGCAGTATCAAATGCGACAGCAGACGTAATTAACTCGTTCTTCCACAAACTAATTTTTGATTGCGCTGCGTTGGCCGGAAATTTCTTAGCGTCGAGCCCCATGTCGCGAATGACATAGCCAACAAGCCGCTTTGAATCTTGCGAATCATAAATAGTGAACTGCTTGGGGTACCCGATGAGTTCAGCATGTTGACGCAACATACGCACACAGGCTTTGTGGAAAGTGGTGACCCACATTGAGCGTGCAGTTGGCCCCACCAAATCAGCAACGCGATGTCGCATTTCTTCAGCGGCCTTGTTCGTAAACGTGATTGCCAAAATGGCCATGGGTGACGTACCTTGAGAAATCAGCCAGGCAATACGTTGCGTGAGAACGCGAGTTTTGCCAGATCCGGCACCAGCCACAACAAGCAGCGGCCCACCAGGGTGGTACACAGCCTCTTGTTGGTCAGGGTTCAGCGGCGTGCTGTTACCTGAAGAGCTAAATAGTTGATCTGACATGGTTCCGCCATCTTACGAGCGGACTGTGTCGGCGCGAAGAATGAGGTGTTATGCGCGTGCGTTGACCACGAATGGCAAGGTACGAGGTCCGCGAACCTGTCCCGTGCTCCACGTGACAATTTCATTTGCATCGACAGAGAAGTCTGGGAAGCGCTGAAGGAACACTTCAACGGCAACATTCATTTCCAAGCGAGCAAGGTTTGAACCAAGGCAACGATGAATACCAAGACCAAAAGCGGCGTGGCGGTTCTCTTCGCGGTCGATTACAACTTCATGAGCGTTTGCAAATTGCTTGTCGTCACGGTTTGCAGCAGGGAAAGGAAGAAGAACCCAATCTTCTTTCTTCATCTGCACACCGTGGAATTCCATGTCTTCTTTCACAAGGCGTGCCATTGTGACAGGTGCATATGCACGAAGAAATTCTTCAACTGCTGCAGGAATCATGTCTGGGTTTTCTACCAAACGACGGCGATCAACTGAGTTGGTAGCAAGATGCCATAACGAAGAACCGATTCCGCTCCATGTTGTGTCAATGCCGGCAATCAACAACAAGATGACTGTTCCAACAGCGTGCTCAAGCGACAATTTTTCACCGAAAATTTCAGCATTCAACAAGAACGAGATGAGATCTTCACGAGGATTCTCTTTGTGATCATTGACGTGGTATGCCAAATAGTCACTGAATTCCATGAATTGTTGCATGCGAGCTTCGGTGCGCTCTTCACCAATTCCACTGAGTACAAGGTTGACCCAACCGCGGAACTTGTCGCCGTCTTCAACAGGCAAACCAAGCATGCGTGCGATCACCATGACCGGAATGTGCTGTGAGTACTGCACTGCAGCATCGATGTGATCTGCATCGCCCATGTCATCAATGAGTTGGTTACAAATTTCAACGACTTCATCACGCCACGGATCAATCATCTTTGGTGCAAAAGCAGGAAGCAACAGACGACGAGCCTCGGCATGAAACGGTGGGTCTGAAGAAATAGGTGGTACTGGTCCAATAGGTGCACCAATGCGGTCAGGAATCTGACTTGGCTTCAATTGACCCACGACAGGGGCCTCACTTGTGAAATGGTCAGTGTCGTATGCAATGGAGTGCACCATTTCATGGGTCAACGGCAACCATGCTCCGCCGTACCGCTCTGTATGAGCAATAGGGCAACCCGAGTTCTTCAGGTCATCCCAAATTTTGTGCATGTCAGCGGCATATGCAGGTGAGCCGTGGTCGAAGTCTGTCGCCCAATCAGTAACGGGGCCGTAAACGGTTTCACTCATGGCTATTCCTCGATTGAGATTGCAAACTCTGGACAGTTAGCAAGCGCGAGGCGAGCTTTGTCTTCGAGGCCAGCAGGAACGACACCGTCATTTAGTTCGAATGCGTTGCCGTAATCGTCAACATCGAATAATTCGGGGGCTAAGGCATAACAACGGTTATGACCTTGGCATTTGGAGGGGTCTACGTGTACGCGCATGACCTTAATACTAGGCAGTAAGTGACACAATCTCATAGATGACGGCACAAGATTTTGCACTGCTTCTCCCGCCTTCTGAAGGAAAAGCCGAGAACGGAGACCCATCACGCCCGTGGGCCCCTAAGTCGGGGGCATTTGGCGCCGCGCTCGAGGCTTCGCGTGCACAAGTAGTTGTGCAATTGCGAAAAGAAAAAGGCGGCACACAAAAACTTCTTGGTGTTGGTGGGGCTCACCTAACACGTGCGCAATCCTCAAACATGAAAATTATTGGAGCACCTTGTCTTCCTGCATGGCAGAGATACACCGGCGTCGTGTGGGACCACCTGGATCTTGCATCACTCACCGCAACAGAACGCAATGCGTTTGTTAAGCGCATCATTGTTCCGTCTGGGTTGCTCGGCCTTGTACGTGCGGACGATTCGCTCCCCGATTACCGGTTGAAGATGGGGGCCCGACTTGCTCCGTTTGGCACGATGTCAAAGTGGTGGCGAGATGAGATTACCGATGCACTCGTTGCAGTCGTGAAAAAGAAGGTTGTAGTTGATTTGTTGCCGAACGAACATCGCGCCGCCATCAATTGGGACCTCCTCGACAACGTTGTCCGCGTTGATCTTGTATCGCATTCAGGTGCTGTCGTAGGGGGGCACAATGCCAAGGCAGCAAAGGGATTACTGGCCCGTCATCTTCTGGTATCACAGAATGCAGACCTGCGACGTACCGTTGCCTCGTTCACACATCCCGAGTATTCAGCCAAGGTAACAACATGACATCAGATATTTTCTCACTCGAAGGCAAGACAGCAATCATTACTGGCGGTAGTCGCGGACTTGGTCGCGAAATGGCGCTTGCATTTGCTACACACGGCGCAGACATTGTTGTGGCCAGTCGCAAAGTGGAAAATTGTGAAACTGTCGCAAATGAAGTTCGAGCACTTGGTCGTCGGGCACTTGCTATCGGTTACCACGCTGCATCGTGGTCAGATGCAGACCGTTTAGCTAATACTGCTATTGCAGAGTTTGGCCACATAGACATTCTTGTAAACAACGCAGGCATGTCTCCTCTGTATTCATCACTGGTTGAAATCACAGAAGACTTATACGACAAAGTTCTCGGGGTGAACTTGAAGGGACCATTTCGGTTGTCAGCATTAATTGGGTCACACATGTGCGCGCGGTCTGCAGATGGCACAGTGCGCGGTGGCTCCATTATTAACGTGTCATCTATCGCCAGCACTCGACCAACTCCGAACGAAGTGGTGTACGGGGCAGCAAAAGCTGCGGTCAACAACCTCACGGTTGGTTTAGCAGCAACCTACGCACCACATGTGCGCGTGAACTGCATTGTTCCCGGACCATTTCTTACAGATATTTCAAAAGCGTGGGACTTAGACAGGTTCGCTCAAATTGCCAAGGCAAACTTCATGCTGGAGCGCGGTGGACAACCACATGAAATTGTGGGGGCCGCTTTGTACTTAGCTAGTAATGCAAGTAGCTACACAACAGGAACACTGCTGCCGGTTGACGGCGGACCGCGCTAACTACTTCAGTTTTTCTGTAAAGAATGCAAGCACTCGCTGCACGCTTGCTTCATCACGTTGCTCAGTGAGCACGCTGTGATCTTTGGGCGATTGCGACGGGATTTCAATCGCGATGAACGCATCACCAAGCAACTTCTTTAATGTGCCAAATCGATCGCCCACTAACTTGTCTTGCGTGAACCGCAAACCAAGTACCTGACACCCATCTGCAGCGCGCTGAGCAATGACTGCCTCATCGTCAAGCGACAAGTTCAGATCAGCCCCGCGAGCTTTACCCACAACAAATGGCAGCGACGGTTGAGAAAGGACTGGAGCAATCATGATGTCGTCGACCATCATTCCAAGCGCAAACCCACCCGAGAAACACATTCCGATTGCACCCACGCCTTTGCCACCGATTTCTTTGTGCAGAGAACCCGCAAGAGCTCGCAGCCAAGAAATAATTGGTGATGTCTTCTGCAATGCCAACGTGGTGAATTCTTTTGCCACACAAATCTTCAACATTGATGATGCGATGTACTTACCGCTGACTGCTTGCCCAGGTGTTCCCACCAGATCAGGCATGACAACAGTAAAACCAGCATTAACTACATCGTTTGCAAAACGTTCCACTGCCGGAGTGATGCCAGGAATCTCGTGGACAACAATGACAACTGGTCCAGTTCCCTTCCGATAAGTATCTCGCGTTAATGAAGCAGAAGAGAACGAACTCTTTTTCCAACCTTCCAGCACATTCGACATTGAACTAATTCCCCTCTAACCATGCAAGCGCAGACTCAGCCAAGTTTTCTGTTCCTAATTTCATAGGAGCAAGATCAATATTTTGGTCCCCCATAGCACCGTGTAAATAGCGTGCATACACACCTTCAGAAATAACTGCTAAACGAAAACTAGAGAACGCTCTGTAATAGCCAATGTTCGAAACGTCGCGACCGGTGCGTTTCGCATACCGTTCAACGAGATGTTCATACGTGGGATATCCGGCATGACCAGACGGATCGTTTGCACGTTTGTTGGGCATTCCTGGGTTCGTCCAGTACACACCGATGTATCCGAGATCAGCCAACGGGTCGCCCAGTGTGCAGAGTTCCCAGTCAAGGACACCAGCGATACGCCCGATGGAAGTATCAACAAGACAATTACCGAAACGGAAATCTCCGTGAGCAATACATACATCTTTTTGAATCGGGATATTGGCGGCAAGTAGCCGCGCCACTTCTTCAACCGCAGGCAATTCGCGAGTCTTTGAGTTCTCCCATTGCGTACTCCAGCGTTTTACCTGACGCTCGACGTATCCATCGCGCTTTGCAAGGTCACCCAAGCCGACTTCATCAATATCAACTGAGTGCAAATCAGCGAGCACATCAATGAGATGTTCAGATGCAGTAGTTCGCAGATGCTCAGGAAGTAGTTCGCCCTTTTCAGGGCTATCAAGAACTATGCCAGCAACATATGACATCACATAGAACGGAGCTCCATTCACTGAGTCATCAATGCAGACCCCTAATGTCTGCGGCACTGGCACATTTGTTTTGCCAACTGCTGAAATAATGCGATGCTCGCGCGCCATGTCATGAGCAGTCGCAAGTACATGACCGAGTGGCGGACGACGAAGCACCATCTGCATTCCGCGCGAATCAGACACATGGAAGGTCAAATTGCTACGACCACCGGCAATCAAACTGTAGGTGTACGGGCCTTGTGCGCCTTCAATATTTGCGTTCAGCCACGCTTCTACTTTTGCTTCATCGATCCCCTGCATGGAGATTTACCGTAGTACCTATTATCTCGGTCGAACGACGCCAACAACTTTGTACCAGCGAATTGGGCCGATTTTGACTACGTCACCA
>WLSJ01000067.1 GCA_009705865.1 Actinomycetota bacterium
ACGGGAATGCTTCTGGTCGTGCAAACTTCATCAACATCTGCTGTGCTTCTAGACCAATGATGGGCACTTTTGCTACGCCATGCGGAACATCAAGGTGCATTACTGGCCACCGACGCGCAGCAGCCATGAGGCGAAGTCGCCAATCAGGGTTCACACAATGTGGGAAACCGACAGCAGTTAACAATGGCTCGTCAAACACGCTGTCGCTGTAGGCATACGAGCCAGATAAATCCACATCATTGTCTTGTGACCACGCACGCACTGCATCTCGCTTGCCGCGCGACCACACGTATGAACCTTCAAGCTCGCCTGTGTAAATACCTTCGCTGTCAACGCCATATGTCGTTGCAATTACTGCATCAAAACCCATGAGTTTCGCAAACGGTTCAATGAGATCACGCGGCGTAGTGGTTGCCAACACAACACTGCGTCCTTCTGCACGATGTGAGTCAATAACTTTTTGCGCGTACGGCTGCACCATGGCTACTAAATCAGGAGCTGCGATACGTGCAGCTTCTCTGACTTCTTCGCGACTATGTCCACGCATTGCAAGAACTGCTTGGCGTCCAAGAACCATCGAAGGCAAATTTTCACCAAACGTTTCAAACACTTGATACAGCAATGACTCGCCTGGAATAGTGCGCGTCACAATGCCGGTTTCGCGAAGAACACGACTAACAACATGTGCAGATGCGCCAGACAAAATGGTGCGATCAAGGTCGAAGAATGCTGCATGTGCCACGCGCGAAGGTTACGCCAGGACTCGACAAGACGAAACAGATCTGAGCCAAGAAATGGGAAAGGCCCCGCCTAAGCGGGACCTCTCAACCTAAAACCCATGATCGGGGGGGTGATCATTTTGTTGGGTTCTTCCGGCCGGACTATGGGGGGCATGTCCGGCGCGATTTGTTGTCTTAAGTATTGCTCGTGAATGCGTGAACACTCAAGTCGAACGACACGATAGTTGCTATCATAATTACAGATAGGCCGAATTAGACCCCTGAAAGAAGTACCCGATGGAGATTAAGCAACTACAGAGCTTGGTGGCTATTGCTGATCACGGAACCTTCTCGGCTGCGGCAAAAGCCCTTGACACTGTTCAGTCCAACATCTCAGCCCACATTGGGCGCCTTGAAAGACAACTAGGAACCATCCTCATTGATCGGTCGTCAGGCATATTGACTGACGAGGGTGACATGGTTGCTATTCGTGCTCGACGCATTCTTCATGAAATGGAAGACATCGATGCAGATATTCACTCGCTCGGAGAAACAACTACAGGCGATTGTCGTATTGGAAGCATCGGAACCACTGCTCGCTGGCTAATGCCTCCCCTGCTTGGTTCACTTGCTCGACATCACCCGGGCGTTCGCACCACAGTTGTTGAGGGCTCTACAAGTTCATTGTTATTACGAATGAGTGCCGGAGAAATAGATGCAGCCATTGTTCACTTGCCTGTCGCTGATACATCACTTGATGTGAAAGAAATGTTTGCAGAAGAGTTGTACTTACTGGCTCCTACGTCGCATGTCTTATCAGGGCACACAAGCATTTCGCTCGAAGAACTTTCGGCCTACCCAATTATTCTTGCCCCGCGTGGCACAGGCCAGCGGCGCATTATTGACCGTGCAGCTGCAAACAGAGGTGTTGCTTTGCAATCGCAAGCAGAAATCGACGGTGTTCGCCTCATGACATCTCTCGTCTTCGAAGGTTTCGGAGCAGCAATAGTTCCAGCGAGCGCAGTTCCCATTTGGTTAAAGGGTGACTTTGTTCGTATTCCGATGCCAGAGTTACCTCAACGAGTAGTTGGTTGGGTGCAACGCCCGCGTCCTCGGCCGAACCGCGCAACGTTGGCCGTACGAGACAGCGTGCTTGAAATGGTGAAGCGTCACGGACCTGTTCAGCCTGGAATCTCCCTTGAAACTGGCGTAAAGCCTCTCAAGGGACACCCAGGCAGCCTCACTGTCTAGTCTGTACAGAGTGAGTACAGGTCCGACCAACACCCAGAACGTGATGGTGGAACTGCAACACAATGTTCCTGGCGCCGCCGCGGCGAATGTTGTCATGCTGTCGAACGACCGCTGTGTGGTGTGGCTCACCGTTGATGGCACGCAACATCGCGGAGCTCTCAGTGCAGCTGCGTCGTATGTCATCGCTACTGCTGCAGATACTGCGCGCACCAAGGGCATCCCCCTTGTGATTCAAATGGAATCATCCGGAGCAGACATTCTTGAAGGAATCGCGGCCCTGCACGGTTGGGGTACTGCAGCTAAAGCACTTGCTGATTGCTCAGGAGTCGTACCAACTATCAGCATCGTGACTGGCCCCGCTGTCTCTGGCCCAGCGTTACTACTTGGTTTGTCCGACTTTGTTGTGATGACAGAAGATGCATACGCATTTGTGAGCGGCCCAACCATGGTCGTTGAATTCACCGGAATCGATGTCAGTACAGATGAACTTGGTGGTGCAGGAACGCATGCTCGCCACACAGGAGTCAGTTCAGTTGTTGTGCCAGACCTCGCAGCCGCCACCGCATGGATTGACGAACTGCTCGAATATTTGCCGACTGGCGTTGATGAACTTGCACCAATCATGCCGACCTCTGACCCTGATGACAGATTGACCCCAGAAGCGGGCGATCTGATTCCTACGACGTCAACTGGAAGCTACGACGTACGTCATGTCATTGAATCAATCGCAGATGATGGTCTGTACTTCGAAATGAAACCATGGTGGGCAGGCAATGTTGTCACTGCATTTGCACACATGGCTGGCTACCCCATCGGAATCGTTGCAAACCAGCCCATCTCACTTGCAGGCACGCTTGACATTCCTGCATCACAAAAAGCCGCTCGTTTTGTTGCGTTCTGCGATGCCTTCAACATTCCTGTCCTCACTTTGGTTGACACTCCCGGCTTCTACCCTGGCAAAGATCTTGAATGGCGAGGCATGATTCGCCACGGTGCTCAATTGGTGTTCGCATATGCCCGCGCAACAGTTCCACGAATCTGCGTTGTACTGCGCAAGTCGTACGGTGGCGCCTACATCGTGATGGACTCAAAAGAGATGGGAAATGATCTCTGCCTTGCATGGCCGTGTGCAGAACTTGCCGTGATGGGAGCTGGTCAAGCAGCTGCAATTTTGCAACGCCGAGCAACCCCTGAAGAACGGGCCGCATTTGAAGCCGATTATTCTGCGCGCCTGTTGAACCCATACATCGCCGCCGAGCGTGGTTATATCGATGCAGTGATCGACCCCACCGACACTCGCCGTGAGATTTGTGCTGCACTTCACATGCTTCGTGACAAACGTGAACACTTGGTGTCACGCAAACACGACAACACCCCTTTGTAGCCATGAGTCACCCGTTTGAGTGGGTTTCATAGCGCCTGTTCGCCTAACCTGTCTGCGGGGGAGCAAGCCCTCGCACGCCAAAATTACAGTCCAGGAGATCCCACATGACTGACTCAATCACCATCACAGATGACAGAACCGGAAAAACAGTTACCGTTCCCATCACTGGCGGAGTCTTTAGTTCTGCAGCATTGCGCGAACTAGACCCAAGCCTCTTCATGTACGACCCTGCGTACCTCTCCACCGCATCATGTGCTTCCTCCATCACCTATCTCGATGGCGATGCCGGCATTCTTCGTTACCGAGGAATCCCCATCGAACAACTTGCAGAAAATTCGACGTTTCTTGAAGTCGCTTACTTGTTGATAAAGGGCGAATTGCCAACAACCCAAGAACTTGAAAAATGGGAACTTGACGTCACTCATCACACAATGATTCACGAAAACATGCGTAAGCGATTTGTAGATGGCTTCCACTACGACGCACACCCAATGGGCATGTTTATTTCTGCTTTAGCAGCGCTAGGCACTTTCTACGACGACGCAAAAGATGTATTCGACAAAGAGTCGTTTGAAAAACAAGTTCTGCGCCTTGTTGCAAAGGTTCCCACCATTGCCGCAATGTGTTACCGCTTTAGTCAGGGCCTCCCCTTCGTTTCGCCGAACAATGCACTGTCATACGGCGAGAACTTCCTCAACATGATGTTCAAAATTGGTGACGACTACAAGGTCAACCCCGTGCTTGCTCACGCCATGGATGTTCTGTTCATTCTTCACGCTGACCACGAACAGAACTGTGGCACTACAGCAATGCGCGTTGTCAGTTCTGCCAACTCTGATCCATACACAGCTACAGCAGCTGCAGCTGCAGCGCTGTATGGCCCACTTCACGGTGGTGCAAACGAAGCAGTCGTACGAATGCTCACCGAAATTGGTGACATCAAGAACGTTCCTGCATTTGTTGAAAGCGTCAAAGCGGGCGAAGGCAAGCTCATGGGATTCGGTCATCGCGTCTACAAGAACTTCGACCCTCGTGCCACCATCATCAAAAAGGCTGCATACGACGTTTTTGAAGTAACCGGCAAGAACCCTCTTCTTGATATTGCTCTTGAACTTGAAAAAGTCGCCCTGAATGATGAGTACTTCATCAAGCGCAAGCTATATCCGAATGTGGATTTCTACTCAGGTCTCATTTACCAAGCACTTGGTTTCCCAGTCGACATGTTCACAGTGTTGTTCGCCATTCCACGCACCGTTGGCTGGCTTACTCACATGCAAGAGCTACTGAACGACAAAGAGCAAAAGATCAGCCGTCCTCGCCAGTGGTACACCGGCCCAGACGAGCGCCCATACGTTCCTGTAACGAAGCGATAACTATCGACCGTCAGGCGACGGTGATAACGATTTTCCCGACGTTGGCGTTGGAAGCCATGTATTCCTGAGCTTTTGCAATGTCTGCAAATGTGTACGTTGAGTCAATAACAGGCTTCAGTGTGCCCGAATCAAACAGTGGCAACATCTCAGCTGCGAACCGCTGACTAATTGCGATCTTTTCTTCAAGCGGGCGAGCTCGTAATACTGTGCCAGTAATTGACGCGCGCTTGCCGAGCAACAACCCGACATTAAACGGCACTGGCTTTCCGACCATAACGCCCACTTGAATGATGTGGCCTTTTATTGCCAGCGACGCAACATTTCGTTCCACGTAGTCGCCACCGATGACATCAAGAATGACATCGACACCGTTGCCACCTGTTGCTGTTGCAACTTCTGCCACAAAGTCTTGAGTTCCGTAATCAACAACTACATCTGCGCCGAGCGCACGACATGCTGCAACTTTTCCACCTGAGCAGGTAACCACAATTCGTGCACCAATGGCTTTACAAATTTGAATCGCTGCAGTGCCGACGCCTGAGGCACCAGCATGCACCATTGCCCATCGGCCAGACGTGAGTCCGCCTTGCACCACAAGCGCATCCCAAGCAGTGATAAAGACTTCGGGGATTCCTGCTGCGTCGTGCAACGCCATGCCTGAAGGCACCGCCATTGCCTGTCGTTCATGAATGACAAGTTGCTCGGCATATGCGCCGCCGCTTGTAATGCCCATCACGCGATCACCTACTGCCCAAGCTGTGACCTTGTCACCAATTGACGCAACTGTGCCAGCAAATTCAAGACCAGGAATTTCCGGACCACTAGGAAATGGGTTCGGGTAAAAACCCATGCGCTGTAGAAGGTCTGCGCGGTTCAATGCCGTTGCAGCAACCGTGACCACAATGTCTTGTTCACCACATATCGGCGATGCCACGTCTTCGAATGTGAGAACTTCAGGTCCACCGTGTGCACGTAGGACAACTGCGCGCATGAGTTAGGCCATCTTGGCTTGAAGGCGACGATCAAGTGCTGCGAGGAAGTCTTCAGTAGTCAACCATGGAGCATCTTTTGAAATGAGAATCGAAAGATCCTTTGTCATTTCGCCAGCTTCAATTGTTTCCACACATACACGCTCGAGAAGTTCAGCAAATTCCAACAATTTCGGATTGTTGTCTAGCTTGCCGCGATGCTTCAGGCCGCCGGTCCATGCATAGATAGAAGCAACAGGGTTCGTTGAAGTCTTGTTGCCCTTCTGATGTTCGCGGTAGTGACGAGTCACTGTGCCGTGAGCAGCTTCTGCTTCAACAGTGCGGCCATCTGGGGTCATCAACACTGAAGTCATCAGACCGAGAGAGCCGAAACCTTGCGCAACAGTGTCTGATTGCACGTCACCGTCGTAGTTCTTGCATGCCCAGAGGTATCCGCCTTCCCACTTCATTGCACATGCGACCATGTCATCAATGAGGCGGTGCTCGTAGGTAAGGCCTGCTTTGTCGAAATCAGCTTTGAACTCGTTGACGAACACTTCTTCGAACAGATCTTTGAACTGGCCGTCATATGCCTTCAAGATGGTGTTCTTGGTGCTCATGTAGACGGGGTAATTACGTGACAATCCGTAGCGAAGAGATGCACGAGCAAAGTCGCGGATGCTGTCGTTGAAGTTGTACATGCCCATGGTGACGCCGCCGTCTTTGCCGAACTTGGCTACTTCAAACTGCATTGGCTCACTGCCATCTTCAGGCGTGTAGGTCATTGTGACCGTGCCTGCACCAGGAACTTTGAAGTCTGTTGCTTTGTACTGATCACCATGTGCATGACGACCAATAACGATGGGCTTGGTCCAGCCCGGAACAAGGCGAGGAATGTTTGAACAAATGATTGGCTCGCGGAATACAACGCCGCCAAGAATGTTACGAATGGTGCCGTTTGGCGACTTCCACATTTTCTTGAGACCGAACTCTTCAACACGCTGCTCATCTGGTGTGATGGTGGCGCACTTCACGCCAACGCCATGCTTCAAGATTGCATTGGCCGAGTCGATCGTTACCTGGTCGTCTGTTGCATCGCGATGTTCCATACCGAGGTCGTAATACTCAAGATTGATATCGAGATACGGCACGATGAGGCGGTCTTTGATGAACTGCCAGATGATGCGCGTCATTTCATCGCCATCGAGTTCGACGACCGTATTTTCAACCTTGATCTTTGCCACGGGAACACCTCTTCTTTGTGTCGGCGATGTGCCGAATCTCACTTGTATCAGACTTGTACACAATAGCGTTTCTGGTAAGTCTGCGCTCTACCATCGTCTCTAATGGATTTCGAGTGGAGCCCCGACCAAATAGCCCTTCGTGAAAAAGCCGCAGCCGTTGCTGCAGCTGGCGTTGCCAAGTACGGGCGCGATACCGCGTCGTGGATGAACGGATACTCAAAGGAATTCTCACGCGAACTCGCTTCTCACGGCTGGATCGGCCTCATCTGGCCAACAGAGTTCGGTGGTGGCGGACGACCCCCCATTGAACGTCTCATCGTCGGCGAAGAAATGATCAAGGCAGGTGCACCAATTGCTGCCAGTTGGTTTGGCGACCGTCAAATGGGCCCGGCGCTCATTCAGTACGGAACTCCTGAGCAACAAAAAGAATTCTTGCCTGGCATCTTGGCTGGCGAAACAACATGGTGCATTGGCATGAGCGAGCCGAACGCCGGAAGCGACCTTGCTTCATTAAAAACGTTCGCCGAAGACGATGGTGATGAATGGGTCATTAACGGTCAGAAGATCTGGACAAGTTTCGGAGCCGACGCCGAGTATTGCTATCTCATTTGCCGCACTAGCAACGACGGCCCGCCACATGCTGGCATTAGCGAAATCATTGTGCCCATGAACACGCCAGGCATTGAAGTGCGCCCCATTACAGACATGACAACTAACCGTCATTTCTGTGAAGTGTTCTACACTGATGTTCGCGTACCGAAGGGAAATCTTGTCGGTAAACAAGGTGCAGCGTTTTCGCAGACCATGCGCCAACTGGAACATGAACGTGGCGGCATTGACAGACTCGTCTCGAACTACTTTCTCTTCCAAGAAGCATGCGCAAAGGTTGACAAAACAAATCGCACTGTTCGCCAAGAAATTGCAGCGCTCGAAATTGGATACCGCATCGGACGTATCTTGGTGATTCGCGAAACTCTCAAGCAAGCACCCGCTGGGTTTTCTGCCGCAACCAAATGCTTCTGCACAGAACACCAACAACGCGTTGACCAATTCGTGTCGCGTGCAATGGGTGCCAACGCAATGATCTGGGATGATGCTGCAAAAGGTCTTGCCTACAGCCCCGGTTACACAATCATGGGTGGTACCTCGAACGTGATGCGCAACATTTTGGGTGAGCGCTTTCTCGGCTTACCTAAGATGTAGCCATGGCTGATCTACTCGCACTAAGTTCCCGCATTGTTGACTCCGGCATCGCAGACGAGGCCGTCAATCGTGTCACCAATCAATTGTCAGAAGTAGCAGAAAACCTCGCAATGGTCGAGTCGTTTAGTCACAGCGTCGTATGGGACTCCGGCGATGGACTTGTGTGTTTCGATGCCAGCCATGCCAATACGGGCGAAGCAGTTGTTAATGCAATGCAACAATGGCGTGCACAACCGATTGAAGCAATTGTGTACACACATGGCCATTCAGACCACGTTGGTGGCAGTGGACCTTTTGCAGCACGCATGGCAGCAGATGGTTTTCGTGCTCCCCGAGTCATTGGTCATGAAAACGTCAGTCGTCGCTTTCAGCGATACCGCGACACAAACGATTGGAACGTCGCTATCAATGCACGCCAATTCGGAGGCATTCGCGGAGATCTAGAGAACGCATTGAATGACCTTCGTCCACCAGCAGGAGGACGCAAGCTCTCTGCTTTCATTCCGGCTGACACATTGGAACTCACAGACAGCCTGAGCGATTTCACCACCATGAAGTTCGGCAATGAAACAGTTGAATTCCACCACGCACGTGGCGAAACTGATGACCACCTGTGGTCATGGTTTCCTGAAAAAAAATGGATCGCATCAGGCGACTTTGTTATCTGGAATTTTCCCAACGCTGGCAACCCACAAAAAGTGCAACGTTGGCCAATTGAATGGGCAGCTGCTTTGCGCGCAATGATCGCCAAAGGCCCCGAGCTTTTACTCCCAGCACACGGTCTACCAATTGCCGGCAAGGAACGCATCGCGCGAGTGCTTGATGAAATTGCAACCGCACTAGAAGATCTTGTGCGCACCGTTGTCACCATGATGAACGCCGGTGAAACTTTGAACACCATCATCCATACTGTGCGAGTACCAGAAGCAACTCTTGGAAAGCCATATCTTCGCCCTCTGTACGACGAACCAGAATTCGTTGTGAGAAACATTTGGCGTTTGTTCGGAGGCTGGTGGGACGGTGCGCCTTCTCGCCTGAAACCAGCTGCGGACGAAGTTCTTTCAGTTGAGCTTGCATCACTTGCCGGCGGTGCTGATGTTCTCATGCGTCGTGCAGTTGAACTTGCAGCATCAGGAGATCTTCGTCTTGCATGCCATCTTGCAGACTTCGCAGGGTGGGCAGCGCCAGATGACCCAGAGATTCACCACATGCGCGCAGATGTCTATGAAGCGCGTCGTAAGAGCGAAGCGTCATTGATGTC
>WLSJ01000068.1 GCA_009705865.1 Actinomycetota bacterium
TCACATGTGTCTCTCTTAACTGACTACGGCCTGAACGATGAATTCGTTGGCGTCATGAAGTGCGTCATCACTGACATGGCACCGCATGTGCGCATCACTGACATCACACACGGTGTTCCCGCGTTTGATGTGCGCGCCGGGTCACTCGCGTTAGCACGCGCAATTCAATACGTTCCTGATGGCGTTGTTATTGCTGTTGTTGATCCGGGCGTTGGTTCAACACGACGCGCAATTGCAATTGAAGTCTCAGGCGGACGTGGTGTCCTGCTTGGTCCTGACAACGGATTATTGGCATCTGCTGCAGCAATGGCTGGCGGAGCAGAACGTGTCTTTGAATTAAGCAATGCAATGCTGCATTTTGAAGCACCTGGTACAACATTTGCTGGTCGCGATATTTTTGCTCCTGTTGCAGCTTTTTTGTGTAACGGCGGAGCAATTGAAGAAGTCGGTATGGAAGTTGATTCTGCAAGTGTGATGCCGGGGCTTGTGCCCATTCCGACAAATGACACTCACACCTCATACGGAGACGGAGTGCGCTGCGAAGTGACCTGGGTTGATGTCTACGGCAATTGCCAGTTAAACATCGGGCCAGAAGATCTCACGCACCTTGGTCCTGTTCTTCGATTAGTTATTGGCGACGATGTGCGCAGTGCGCGAATGACTTCGCATTTTGCTGACATTGACGGTGGGGCAATCGGTGCGGTCACTGATTCCTACGGCATGGTGGCCCTGGCGGTTGACAGAGGGTCGGCTTCCGAAGTGCTGCGCATAAGCGCCGGAGACGGCGTGTATGTCTATGCCGGGCAAGAAGATGGCGCCACTTCTTCAGTGTCGATCCGGCCAACGAAGTAAGGTAGGAACGTGCGCCCTGCAACAACTTTGACTGTCGCCCTGCTTATCGGAATCATTATGGCTGCGGGCATAGTCAACCTCATGATGATGAAATAGGCCAACTTCTTATATGAATCTTGCACATATTCTCGACGGACATTCAGATTCTTCAGTTGCACTTGTTAGTCGTGGGCGCAACACAACATACGGAACATTGCGCCAGCAAATTGCAAGCATGCGTGGCGCATTGCGTCGTGAGAATGTTGGCAAGGGTGATGTTGTTGCATTGTTGTGTGGAAACAGTCGCTACTTCGTCGTTTCCTATTTCGCAGCGATAGGTGTTGGCGCAATCATCGCACCATTGAATCCCACTAGCCCAGCGCCTGAACTAGAAGGCGAACTCTTGGTGATTAAGCCGACCGTTGTTGTTGTGGAGCCTTCTGCTGTTGCAGCATGGAATCAAATTCCTTCTGTGACAAAGTCTGCTGTCAGAGTTGTCATTGGTACAGAAGGAAATTCCATTCCTGATGCTCTCACCATCGACGACTTGTTAACAGGAACACCTGCAGACATCGTTGAAGTTGAATCGTCTCATCCGGCCGCGTATATGTTCACCAGTGGTACGGCCGGGTCTCCGAAAGCTGCAGTCCTGACGCACAACAATCTTCTGACCAATATTCATCAAGCAAACGTTGCAGAACATATTGGGCCAGACGACGTCACATTTGGTGTGCTTCCGCTCTTTCATATTTTTGGTCTCAATGTTGTGCTTGGTACAACACTTGCTGGTGGCGGGTGTGTGGTGTTGGTGCAACGGTTTGATCCGGTTTCTGCAATGGAGACAATTGCAGAACGCAAGGTCACTGTGTTGCCTGGAGCTCCCAGCATGTGGATGGCGTTAGCGCAACTGGATCATCCGACTGCAGACGGATTTGCCGGAGTGAGAATTGCGTTATCTGGTGCTGCGAAATTGCCAGAGCAAATCAGTCAATCAATCAGCGCACGATTTGGTCTGCAAGTACACGAAGGGTACGGACTCACTGAAGCGGCACCTGTTGTTACCACTTCTATTGGCTTAACGTGGATCCCTGGTTCTATCGGGCGCACAGTTCCTGGAATTGAATTGCGTTTGGTTGATGAGAACGGCGACGATGTTCTTGTTGGCGACAGTGGTGAAATTTGGATTCGTGGCGAAAACATTTTTGCTGGTTATCTCGATGATCCTGAAGCAACAGCGCGCGTCATTACTCGTGATGGCTGGTTACGAACTGGCGACATTGCAGTTGTTGATGACGACGGTCATCTCTACATGGTTGACCGCATGAAAGATCTCATCATTGTTTCTGGCTTTAATGTTTTTCCTGCCGAAGTAGAAGGTGTCCTTAGTGCGCATCCTGATATTGCCGAAGTAGTTGTCGTTGGTACGCCTCATCCACACACTGGTGAAGCAATACGTGCCTATGTAGTAACAAGAAACAGCGTGCACCTTGATGAAGACGCGATTATTGATTACTGCCGTACAAAATTGGCGCGTTACAAGTGCCCATCAAAGGTGTTATTTGTTGAGGCGTTGCCGCGCAACCTCACAGGAAAAGTTCAGCGCTTCGCTTTACGGTAGGTGTGTGGGTGGCTGTACTGGCCACTAAAAATCCTGCAAACAAAATTGCAATGCCAAGCACAAGCGTTACTGCAAATGCAGTGTCGGCGCCAAGGCGTCCAGAAATTGTTCCACTAGCTGCGAGGACTGCAGCGCCAAGTGCGATGAGTGCATTCCCGCCAGCAAGTTTTGCAGCAGAGATAACTTGGCGTTGGACTGATGAATTCATCGTTGGTGCTGCGCCGCGAATCACTCGCCATGCCGACCAGATTGCACCGCCGAAAATAATGAGTGCAGGTATCGATGAGCCAACGGCGGCAAGGATGCGTGGAAGCGCTGAAAAGAGATCACTTCCTTGAGGCATCTCGTTGGGAGAGATTGTCCCGTTCATTGGTGCGGTGAGAATAATGCCGGCAGAGAATCCGCTAAAGACCAAGAGGCACTGGGTGACAATGCGGCCGGTGCGCTGCCCGGTGAGAAGAAAGATTGTTCCGAGAGCTAGCCACGGCACGTTGATTACTGCGCCAAAGAGGAAAAAGACCCGAAATGAAGCCGAACTCCAGCCGCGGGCTTCTGCCCACCACAGTGCAAGGGCGGCAACTGCGAAGAGGCCCATGGCGATTGTCCACGCCATTTCGTGGGGCTTTCGTCTGCGAAGCCAACGGTCAAAGGTGCTGAGACCAAATGCGACAGCGATAATGAAAGAGGTGGCAGCTAAGGCCGTATTCAGTGTCACAGGGCTTCATGCTAGGCGTGACGATACGGACTTCGTGAAATCATGCACGAAGTAATAGCGTGGAGATGCATGTCGGAATCCCCCCGCCGCCGAATCCCAGAAGCTGCCCTCGGGCGCCTTCCCATATATTTGCGCATTCTCGTTGAACTCGGCCACGAAAATGTTGCGCAAGCCTCAAGTGAACAACTCGCTGACCTCGCGGGCGTCAATGCTGCAAAGGTGCGAAAGGACTTGTCGTACCTCGGCACATACGGCACCAGGGGGGTTGGGTATGACGTTCAGTTTCTTACTGTTCAAATTCAGCGCGAGCTTGGGCTGAACCAAGCATGGCCGGTGGTCATTGTGGGCGCCGGAAATTTGGGGCAAGCCATGGCGAATTTTACGGGTATCACTGAACGTGGATTTCATATCGTCGGAGTCGTTGACAAAGATGAATCAAAGATCGGAACTCACGTTGGTGGCATTCGTGTCACGCATGTCGACAGTCTCGACCAAGTAGTTCAACAGCACAACGTCTGTATTGGAATCATTGCGACACCAGCTGCTCATGCACAAGATGCTGCGGACTCATTAGTACGAGCCGGAATCGGTTCCATCATGAACTTCGCGCCGACAATATTGTCTGTCCCTCGTGACGTGCATGTGCGCAAAGTTGATCTAGCGCTTGAATTGCAGATCCTTAGTTACTACGAGGATTGTCGCAATGGCAATGCGCGGGAAATTCCCCCAGAGCCGGTGAGCGCGTAACTCACTATGTCCATTGTTGTTCTTGGGGTTAACTACCACACGACTCCCGTTACGTTGCTTGAAAAAGTAATGATTCCAGTCTCTGCAATGTCTGATGCATTGCAGGTCTTATCTGGACGTAGCGATATTCGTGAAGTAGTAGTTCTCTCTACGTGCAACCGCACAGAGGTGTATGCAGTAGCTGAACGTTTTCACGCTGCACAAAAAGACATCCTCGAGTTTTTGTGCACCACTAGCGGTGTTAGTGCAGATGAAATAACGCCACACTTGTACAGCCAGTTTGATGATGATGCTGTCGTCCACCTTTTTGAAGTTGCAGCTGGTATTGATTCTGCAGTCCTTGGTGAAACTGAAATTGTTGGCCAAGTGCGCGATGCATGGGATTTTGCAATGAAGCAAGGCACATCACGCAGCACTCTGAATCTTTTGTTTCGCTATGCACTTGAATCTGGCAAGCGTGCAAGAACTGAAACCGGCATCAGTCGTTCGACTGCTTCAGTCGCTCATGCTGCGGTTGAAATGTCAGAAGAGATTCTTGGTTCGTTGAGCAGCAAGCATGTACTGGTGGTTGGTGCTGGCGAGATGGGTGAAGGTGTTTCGGGGGCCTTGTCTCGGGCAGGTACAGCCAGTATTACCGTTCTGAATCGAACTGCATCACGAGCTGAAGCGCTTGCTCAAAAAATTGGCGCATCGGTCGCTGATTTCAGCAATCTTGAAGTCGAATTAGCAAAAGCTGACGTGGTCGTTGCATGTACTGGTGCCGGTGAAATTGTCATTAACCATGAACTTATGGTGCGCGTTGGTCACGTCAGAACAGCACCGATTCTTATTGTCGATATTGCATTGCCTCGTGACGTTGCAGCAAGCGTTGCAGATCTACCTGGCGTCACCTTGCGTGATCTCGATCATCTCAGTCAGTGGGCTCAACGAGGAATAGATAAGAGATCATCTGAGGTCGGTCAAGTACGCACAATCATTGGTCAGGAAGTTGACAGGTACTTGCTTGATCAGACTCAACGACAAGCAGCCCCTCTTGTGGCGCAACTACGCAAGTATGTGGAAGATATTCGTCAGGCTGAAGTGGAACGTTTTGACGCGGGCTTGGCAGCGCTCACCCCTGAGCAACGAGAACTGGTCGAATCCATCTCCCACGGCATCATCAACAAAATGCTGCATGCCCCATCTGTGCGCCTGCGAGAAGCAGCAGGGACACCGCAAGGTGAACGGTTGTCGGCTGCGGTCCGAGACTTGTTTAGTCTCGAATAAGAACATCTATGGCAACCATCAGAATCGCAACACGATCCAGCGCGCAAGCACGCACCCAGGCCGAAGCCGTTGGCGCCCTCTTGGTGTCTGCTGACTCACGTGTCTCTATCGAATATGTGTATGTAGATACACATGGCGATGTGAATGCAACAACACCACTTCATCTCATGGGTGGCCAGGGAGTTTTTGTCAAAGAAGTGCAGCGTGCAGTACTTGATAACAAGGCTGACATTGCAGTTCATTCAGCAAAAGATCTGCCATCTCAAAATGCTGATGGCTTAGAAATCGGAGCTATCGGTGAACGTCGCACTCCGAATGATGCTCTCATCGGATCTCGATTAGAAGATCTTGCAATTGGTGCCACCATCGCAACTGGTTCAGTCAGACGACGTGCGCAATTGATGCGTATTCGTCCTGACTTACAATTCGTCGACTTGCGCGGCAATATTCAGACTCGCTTGTCAAAAATTCCAGAAGGGGGTGCAATTGTCATGGCAGTTGCTGCGCTCGAAATTCTTGGAATCACATCGCACATTGCTGAGGTGCTTGATCTTGATGTCGCTGTTCCGATGGTCGGACAAGGTTCTGTTGCAATTGAAGCGCGTACGAACGACAAAGACACTCTTGCAATTCTCTCTTTGATAGATCATGCGCAAAGTCGTCGGGCAGTCGAAACAGAGCGTGCGTATCTTGCTGAACTCGGTGCCGGATGTTCACTGCCTGTTGGAGCACACTTGTCTAATGACGGCACATTCCGCGCCTTTATGGCAAAAGATGACTGCAGCGATTCTGTACAGATTGTTGGTTCAATCGGTGACTCAGATGATTATCGCTTGGTGGGACGGACTGCAGCAATTGAGTGCCGAACACGATTGTCAGAGCCACACATCTAATTCATTATGGGAAGTTCACTGCAAGACCGATCAGTTGTCATCACTCGGTCAATAACCCAGAACGAATCTCTTCGGCGATTGTTAGAAGCGCGCGGTGCTCGCGTCGTTGAAGTACCACTTATCGCAATTGCTGAACCTGATGATGAAGGCCGTGAACGTGATGAAGTTCTACAGCGGTTTGAAGAGTTTGATTGGTTGGTTGTTACTTCACCTAATGGCGCCGATTGTGTTGCTCCATTTCTTGTTGCTGCACATGCTGCGGGTGATGCACAACGTTCTCCTCATATTGCAGCTGTCGGAGACGCAACTGCGCGCACGTTAGGAGTTGCGGTAACAATCACAGCGGAACCGGCACGAGCTGAAGTACTTGCCGAAAATTTCCCGCAGGGCACGGGAACTGTGTTGTTAGTTCAAGGCAATTTGGCAGACGATGCACTTGCTGATGCGATGACCGCAAAAGGCTGGACCGTTACTCGAGTCGTTGCCTACCGCACAGTGCAACTACGCCCGACAAAAGAAATGATGTTGCCAGCTATGTCAGCTGATGTTTTGTTGTTGGCATCAGGCAGTGCAGCAACTGCATGGTTTGATGCTTTCGGTACAACAACCCCTCCGTTTGTGGTGGCTATTGGTCCGTCAACAGCCAAAGTGGCATTAGCCCTTGGAATCGACGTGTCAGATGTTGCCCCCGAGCAAACACTTGAATCAATGATTCAGGCGGCGGAACGGGTCGTGGCAACGTTGTAGCCATTGGCGCATGCCTCTGCTGGCGACATTCCCAATAGCATCACAGTGTGGCTTTCCCCGTTTCACGCCCTCGCCGACTTCGCACCACTCATGCCATGCGTGAATTGGTAGCCGAGACTCGCGTGCATGTCTCTGACCTTGTGGCGCCTCTGTTTGTTCGCGAAGGTATTTCTTCTCCTGAGCCCATCGTGTCCCTGCCCGGAGTTGTGCAACACACCCGCGCGTCGCTTGTTGAAGAGGTTCTGGCCTTGCGAGATCTTGGGGTACGGGCTGTCATTTTGTTCGGAATCCCTGTGCAGAAAGACGCCGTCGGATCTGGCGCATATGACCCGAACGGGATCGTGCAGGTCGCATTGCGTGACCTTCGGGCAGCCGTCGGCGATGACATGGTCATCATGGCCGACTTGTGCGTCGATGAGTACACATCTCACGGCCATTGCGGCATTGTCGGTGCCGATGGTGATGTCGATAACGACGCAACTCTTGCCATTTATTGCAAAGCTGCTCTGGCGCAAGCCGAAGCCGGAGCACATGTTGTTGCTCCGAGCGGAATGATGGATGGCCAAGTCGGGGCAATTCGTGCCGCCCTTGATGGCGCTGGCTATCAGAATGTGGCAATTATGGCCTACTCGGCCAAGTACGCCTCAGCTCTTTATGGGCCATTTCGCGATGCGGTCGATGTTCAGATTGCAGGCGGGGGACACCGAAAGGGTTACCAACAGGATTGGCGTAATACCCGCGAGTCGATGCGTGAGGTGTTTGAAGACCTTGAACAAGGTGCCGACATTGTGATGATTAAACCCGCTCTGTCGTATCTCGATGTGATCTCTCATGTCCGCGAAGCAGTTGATGTTCCGGTAGCTGCGTATCACGTCAGTGGCGAATACGCCATGATCAAGGCTGCTGCCGAACGCGGATGGATTGATCATGATGCGGTTGCTCTTGAACAACTCACCGCAATCAAGCGCGCTGGTGCTGACATTATTCTCACCTATCTCACGCGTTGGTTCGCTGAATATTCTTCGTAAGGAAAACCCGCAATGAATTCACCGATTTCTTTTTGTGATGCCAATGCATGTGTCGCTGCGGGATGCACTGCAACTGTGTGTCGTGGATTAGGTATTGCATCGAATCAAGTTTTGTTTGATCGTTCTGCGCAAGTTATTCCTGGCGGTGTTAATTCCTCAATTCGCGCATTCAAGGCAGTTGGTGGAACTCCGTATGTTGTGTCTCGCGCAGAAGGCGCATTTGTCTATGACGTTGAGGGAAACGAACTCATTGACTTAGTGCAAAGTTATGGTGCAATTATTCTTGGCCATGCTCACCCGAAAGTGACTGAAGCAATTCGTAGTGCAGCAGGTGACGGAACTTCATATGGTGCGCCAACTCCGCGTGAAATGAAATTGGCAGAAGCAATTTCAGAGCGAGTGCCTTCGTGTGAACGAGTTCGTTTCATGAACAGCGGTACTGAAGCAACTAGTACTGCTGTGCGACTTGCTCGTGGTGCTACGGGCCGCAAACGCATCGTTACATTTCACGGAAACTTTCATGGCGCAACAGATGCGCTACTTGCTGCGGGCGGAAGTGGTTTAGCAACACTCGGACTTCCTGGCACTGCAGGTGTTCCGGAAGAAGCGGTTGCTAATACGTGGGTAGTGCCGTACAACGTGGTGCCACGACTAGATGATGATGTTGCAGCCGTGTTTGTTGAACCGGTTGCGGCGAACATGGGATTAGTTTCACCAGCTCCAGGATTTCTTGAAGGACTTCGTGCAGAGTGTGACCGCGTTGGCGCATTATTGGTTTTTGATGAAGTGATTACTGGATTTCGTTTAGGTTCGGGTGGCGCACAAGCAAAATACGATGTCAAGCCTGATCTCACATGTTTTGGAAAAGTCATTGGTGGTGGTTTGCCAATTGGTGCAGTTGGTGGTCGTCGCGACATCATGGAAAACCTCACACCACTTGGTTCAGTTTTTCATGCCGGAACTCTTGCGGGTAATCCACTTGCTACAGCTGCCGGTCTTGCTGCACTGAATGAATTGTCTGATGACGTGTACATGGAGTTGTCAGCTCGTGCTCGATTTGCGTCGGCGTTGTTACGAGATGCGTGCAGTACAGAAAACATCCCAGCGCAATTTCCAGTTGTTGGAACTTTGATTGGTATGTACTTTGGAAATGAACTTGGTGGGAAGACTCCAACTAATTTTGCTGAAGCGCAAACAACAGATGAGGCCTTGTATGCAAAGGTGTTTCATGCATTGTTACAAGGTGGAGTTGCGCTTGCCCCAGGTGCATATGAAGCAGTATTTGTTGGTCTTTCACATACTGATTCAGTGTTGGATCAATTAGCAGTTCGAGTGTCCACGGCTCTGAAAGGCCTCATGCATTGAGTCGGCGAATTCTTGTCGGAGCATTGGTAGCAGGACTGATCGCAGTTGTTGTTTTTGCGACACGTGATACATCAACAACTGTGTCTGTGTCTCAAACGCTTCACAAAGTTGATCTGGTAGCAAGTGTGAATTCCATCAA
>WLSJ01000069.1 GCA_009705865.1 Actinomycetota bacterium
GACATGAAGGCTGCCGGCTTAAGTAGTCAATCGAAAGTTGCTCATTACCTCTACAACTGTCCCGAGTATTTGGAAACAACTTTTGCGTCGTATCTTGCAGGTTTTGTACCGGTCAATACGAATTACCGCTATGGCCCAGAAGAGATCACATATCTATTCGACAACTCTGATGCAGAAGCTGTTGTGTTCCACGCAGTGTTTGCAGATTTGTGCGACCAAGTACGTTCGGCTTTGCCGAAAGTCAAGCGTTGGTACATGGTTCCAGACGAGTCCGGAACAAAACTTCCTTCATGGGCTGTTGATTACAACTCAATAGTGACAAAGACAGTGGATGACATTGTTCCTCCAAGCCCACTGTCAGATGACGACATGTTGTTCTTGTACACCGGCGGAACAACTGGTATGCCAAAAGGCGTTATGTGGCGTCAAGAAGATCTGTTGCAGGTTCTTGGCCGCGGCGGCAATGCCATCACCGGTGTGCCGCCAGCAGACTCGATGGACGAAGTAATTTCTCGCGTACAGCCAGGAGGAACTGGCATGAAATCTCTTGTTGCTTGTCCATTGATGCACGGCACTGGTCAGTTCTCTGCGTTCATCAACTTGTCGATGGGTGGTTGTGTCATCACAATGCCAAACAGAAATTTCGACCCAGCGTTGTTGTGGCAAACGGTGCAAGACCGTGGTGTGAATTCGATTGTGATAGTTGGTCAGGCTTTCGCAGGTCCAATGCTTGAGTCGCTTGATGCGAATCCAGGTCGATGGAATTTGTCCAGCGTTGTTCAAATGGGTTCGTCAGGTGTGATGTGGAGCCAAGAAAACAAAAATGCTCTACTAGAACACATTCCACAAATGCTCATTACAGACAGTTTTGGTTCCTCTGAAGCCGTCGGCATGGGAATGTCGGTTGCTGCAAAGGGTGCTGCTCCAAAGACCGCACAGTTTGCCCTTGGGCCCAACTGTGTTGTGTTTACAGAAGACGGCAACCGAGTGGCTCCCGGCTCTGGAGAAAGTGGGCTTGTCGCAGTAGGCGGCGCAATTCCGGTTGGCTATTACAAAGATGAAGTCAAGACAGCACAAACCTTCCGCACCTTTGAAGGCCGGCGCTGGACAGTGCCAGGCGACTGGGCAGAAGTGAACACAGATGGCACATTGCACCTTCTTGGGCGTGGATCAGTGTGTATCAATACTGGCGGAGAGAAAGTTTTCCCTGAAGAAGTGGAAGAGATGGTGAAAACGCACGCGTCTGTTCGAGATGCAGTTGCTGTTGGTATTCCGGATACGCGTTTTGGAGAAACCATTTGTGTCGTAGTGGAAGCCGAGCCAGGAGAAACTCCGACCCTTGAAGAGTTGTCCGCCCATGTGAAATCACGCCTCGCTGCATATAAGGCACCGCGAAACGTTGTTGTTATTTCCACCATCGGTCGAGCACCGAATGGAAAAGTGGACTACAAGCGTCTCAAACAACACGCGATCGACACACTCGGCACGAAGTGATTCACGCCGAAACGTTACGAACCCGATTAGCGGGTGGTGAATCTGTTCTCATGCCAGGAGTGTGGGATCCGTTATCTGCATTGCTTGCAGAGCAAGCTGGTTTTCATACTGTCTTCATCTCCGGATTTGCAGTAGCCGGAAGTTTGCTCGGCGAACCTGATATCGGAATTGTTGGTCAGGCACATATGGCAGATGTCGCGAATCGTGTGTGTGCAGCTGTGCCAAACATGAGCGTGGTGGTTGATGCTGACACCGGCTACGGCGACGACAACGATGTCGCAAAAACTGTGGAGCTGTGGGAAGCAGCTGGCGCAGCTGGCATGTTTCTTGAAGATCAGGTGTGGCCAAAGAAGTGTGGGCACATGGAAGGCAAAGATGTGGTGTCAACCGAAGAATGGTTGTCAAAGTTGAAGACTGTGATGCGCAAAAGATCGAATTTGTTTCTTACTGCCCGCACAGACGCGCGAGCAGTACATGGTTTGCCAGATGCGTTAGAACGCGGCCGCATGGCACGAGACCTTGGTGTAGATGCTGTGTTTGTCGAGGCGCCACAATCGCTAGAGGAGCTCGACCAGATTGCGTCAGCACTTCCCGATGTGGTGCTGGTGGCAAACATGGTGGAAAAGGGGAAAACGCCGTTGCTCACCCCTGAAGAATTGACCGACAGGGGCTTTTGTCTTGTTGTGTCACCATTGTCGGGGCTCTTGTCAGTCACGAAGGCTCTCGGCTCGGCCTATGCCACTTTGCGCTCTAGCGGCACTCTTCGAGACCATCTCGACACGATTACGGCGTTCGATGACTTCACTGATCTCGTCGGTTTGCCAATTCACCTCGCGAACGACGCCGAAGACCGCTAGTCTCAATTTCACATTAAGAGAGACCGACAGGTCCGGCAACCGGGGTGACAAGCGCACGGTGCCTCCTCATCGAGAGATGGGGGATGTGGTTCCGCAATCCAGCGGAGCAACAGGCCAGCAGTCTCTCTTTCGTACACAGATTTTGTACCGCGAAAGGGGACATATGAATAAGCCATATCGTCATGATCCTGCGCCGTACCCTGCGTCTGGCGGATGGACACCTGTTCAACCTGCTGGTCATCGCCAGTTTCATCATTTCGCACAAACGCGTCCGTTCTCACTTGAGGGTGGCGGTTCGTTACACGACGTCACGATTGCCTACGAAACGTGGGGAACACTGAACGATGACGCATCTAATGCAATTCTTGTATGCCACGCGTGGACCGGAGACAGCCACGTAGCCGGTTCGGCAGGCAAGGGTCACGCAACCCCTGGTTGGTGGGAAGGTCTTGTTGGGCCTGGTCAAGCAATTGATACCAACAAATATTTCGTGGTGTGCTCAAACGTGTTGGGTGGGTGTCAGGGTTCTACTGGTCCAGCATCTCCACACCCAGATGATGGCAAACCATATGGTCTTCGTTTTCCCGTTGTCACAATTCGAGACATGGTTCGCGCTCAAGCGTCACTGGCAGATGCGCTCGGAATCAAAACATGGCGTGCAGTAGCTGGCGGCTCAATGGGTGGCATGCAGGCGCTTGAATGGGCAATCACTTTTCCCACACGAGTTGGTGCGTTGATTGCAATTGCGACGTGTGCAGAAGCAAGTGCACAACAAATTGCGTGGGGTTCCATCGGTCGTAGAGCTCTGTTAATGGATCCTGCGTATAACAACGGTGACTATTACGATGCTGGCCCTGACGGTGGACCTTGGAATGGCTTCTCTGTTGCACGCATGATTGCGCAAGTTACTTTTAGAACCGATTCAAAATTCAATGAAAAATTCGGTCGTCAGTTAAAAGATCAGAATTTCAACTCAGATGGAATCGACTTGTTTTCTCGATTTGAGGTGGAGGGTTACCTCGATCATCACGGCGATCGTCTTGTTCGCCGATTTGATGCCAATAGTTATTTGTACATCGGGAAAGCCATGGACCTACATGACATCGGAAGAGGTCGCGGAGGGCTTGATCAAGCTCTTGCGCGTATCAAGGCGCCTACGCTCACGATCAGTATTGATTCCGACATCTTGTATCCGGCATATCAACAAGAGTTGATCCAGTCGCTCTTGACTAATAACGACCCGCGAAATGCGCATCGAGAGATTCAGAGCGTCGAGGGCCACGACGGATTCCTCATCGAGGTGGTCGCTGTGGGTCGACATATTTCAGATTTTCTGACCGATACTCAATAGTCAGACTGCCAAGGCGAAGGAGCCATGCTTTTTGCTATCGAGCATGAAAGAATGTGAACCGTGACTATTGGCCTGCTTCTTGCATCAAATGTGTCGGTCAATCTGATTGGCGGGGGCTTGGTTCTTCTTGGTTTCGCACTCATGTTCGCAACGTTGGCGTTCTGGCGATCTGCAATCGAAGATCCAGAGGTTCTCGCACCGTTAGAAGTGATGGCCGACAGATCATTCGCGCGTGCAGATGAGAACAAACGTCAAGAGCTACTAAATAGATTCCGTCCAGAAGGCGCAGACCCAATTCTTGATCATGTTGCCCCTGCAGTCTTGTTACGTGAACCGCAATCAGAACCTGAAAAGCCATTTCGAGACAATTTTCCCCATGATGATGATGCGGTTGATGTGTTGCCGCCCATTATTGATCCATTACTAAGTCAACAAAAAATAGAGGAGTAAGCCATGGCTGCATTCGACCCCAATGAAATGATTACTCGATTCCGTGATCGAGCTACCGCTGTGAGAAAACGGCCGTTGCCTCCGATTGCCGGAGAAGAGAGGCAATTGTTCATTGCCAACTCTGAAACCGATTTTCGAGATTTCGCAATTATCGGTGATGCTGTTGCCACATTGGAAGATGGGGTTCTGACATTGCGCATAGATCTGAACCCGCCAACGAAGTGAAAACAGCTGGTTCAACAGCGGAAAATTCATTTCGCGAACGCGATGACATTCATGTCTTGGCAGCGATACTCGCTGTAACAGCTTGGGGGATTGGGCCAATATTCAATAAGGCGCTATCGGTCAGTACTCCGAGCATTGTGTTTTATCGCATGCTCTTCGGATTGCCAATCATGGTAATCATGGCCTACCTCAATGGCGGCAGTCTGAACATGCAAGTCATACGCAAAGCTGCGTTGCCGGGCTTCTTGTTTGCGATGTCATTCATAACGGGTTTTGCAGCGGTGAAAATGACTTCCATTGCAAATGCCACCATGGTGACAACGTTGCAGCCTGTCCTTGTCCTCTTTGTAGCTCCCAAACTATTTGGCGAAAAAATCACAAAACTAAAGTTGTTGTATTCGGCTAGTGCACTAATAGGTGTGCTGGTAGTCGTAATGGCGGCTGCTTCAACTAGTGGTGCACACCTGAACGGTGACTTGTTGGCAGTTCTGAACGTAATTATTTGGACTACTTATTTTGTGTTGTCAAAACGTCTGCGCAATGACGGAATACATTCGTGGTCTTTTCTTGCAGCGGTCTTTTTTTGTGCGGCCATAATTGTGCTGCCGTACGGTGCGATCATGAGCAACGATTTGGGTGCAATGCATGTCAGTGACTGGTGGTACATCATCGGTATGGCCATCGGGCCAGGCGTCATTGGGCACGGAATGATGACATGGGCTCAAGGACATATTGATGTATCGCTCGCAAGCCTGCTTGGTCTCATTAGCCCGGTTATCTCGTCGTTGTTGGCGTGGGTCGTATTTGAACAGGGGCTCACCTTGTTCCAGTTAGCCGGAGGCGTGATAGTTCTGGCTTCCTTGGCGGCGCTGGTGCGCATTCAGGGCAGGATGAGCGCTGAAACGCTCGTCGTACACGAGGCATAGGCCAAGTGGCACCTAGGGCATCGTTCGCTATGCTGTAGTTCCACGCGGATGTGGCTCAGTGGTAGAGCATCACCTTGCCAAGGTGAGGGTCGCGGGTTCGAATCCCGTCATCCGCTCCAAAGATCTCGGTCCCCTTTTTGGGGGCCTTTGTCATATCTGGGGGGTGTCAGATGGTTCAGTTCGGTACGCACATCGGGGCGCAAAATGCCACTGTTGAAGAACTGCGTGCTTTGTGGAAATGGCTCGATACTCACGGCAGTGACTGGATCTCTTTATGGGATCACTTGTACGAAGCACCTCCAGCCGGCGGGACGCAACCGCATTTCGAAGCCTTCTCTATGTTGGGGGCGCTAGCTGTCGATACGAACAAGGCTCGAATCGGGTGTTTAGTTTTTTGCTCGCAATATCGCAATGTCGGGGTGCTGATGAAGGGTGCCATTTCGGTTGATCATTTGTCAGGTGGACGATTTGAATTGGGTATGGGAAGTGGATGGCACGACCAAGAAGCTGCAGCATTCGGAATTGATTTTCCATCTCAGGGACAGCGCTTTGCAGTTCTCGAGGGTCAATTGCAAGCAATCAATAAATGGCGTGCCGGAGAGCGAGTTACGCAATCTTCACCCGGAGTTGAATTGCGTGATGCCTCGATGGTTCCGGGAATTCGTGGTGCGATGCCATTGTGGATCGGTGGTCTTGGGCCGAAAAAGACTTTGCGTATGGCAGGGGCGTATGCAGACGGCTGGAATGCGGCCTATGCAAGTCCATCTCAATACAAAGAACTGAATGGCATTCTCGATGACTGGTGTATCGCTGCTGAAAGAAAACCCAGTGACGTTGAGCGCAGTATCAATTTGTCGTTTGGTTTGAGCACCGATGATATTGGCGTAGTGAAAGACCAATTGCGCACACAGTGGGGAGCAGCCGCAGACCGAATCATTGCAGGCTCATTATTGGGCCGTCCAGAAGACGTAATGGAACAAATTGCTCCGTTCATTGAAGCGGGGGCTCAATTAGTAAACATTGCAATTCGGCCACCTTGGAATCAAGAATTACTCGCTGAGTATTTCGAGACGATAGTTCCGATGATGAAGAAGGAATGGTCGTAAGGCTTCGCTGTAGGATTCTGCTATGAAAATAGGCGTCCAACTTCATCCCCAAGCAACAACTGTTAAAGACATGCGTGAAGCATGGAGAGCTGCAGATGCGATGGGTGTCGATTCTCTTTGGGTTTGGGATCACTTCTATCCGTTGTACGGCGATCCGGAAGCTCCGCACTTCGAGGCATACACACTGCTTGCTGCAATGGCAGCCGATACGTGCCACGCAACAGTTGGTGCGTTGGTGACCTGTTTTACGTACCGCAATCCGCACCTGCTTGCAGACATGTCTCGTACTATCGACCACATTTCTAATGGCAGATTTATTCTGGGCATTGGGTCAGGTTGGTTTGAACGTGATTACACAGAATACGGATACGAATTTGGTACTGCCCCTGAACGTCTCAAGTTATTGGCCGCCGGTATTCCAGTTCTGAAAGATCGCTTGTCGCGTCTAACCCCAGGCCCAGTGAATGGCCATATCCCGTTGATGATTGGTGGCAGTGGAGAAAAGGTCACCTTGAAACTGACTGCTCAACATGCCGATTCGCATAACGCATTTGGGCCAGTCGACAACTTCCGCCACAAGATGGAAGTCCTTGACCAGTGGTGCGAGAAATTGGGCCGTAATCCCCGAGAGATTGAGCGGACCGTCGGAATCAATGCCAAAGACCTTGTAGACGCAGCAGCGTATGAAGACGCAGGCGCCGATCATCTCATCGTGATGACTGGATCCCCATTTGATCTTGCGCCCGTAGAGAAGTTCCTGGCACAACGATAGGTGTCTCCAATATTCCTGTGACCTGATCATGCGACTACGGTCGTGTCAGAGCTATTAGGTCGGGGTGAATATGAAGCTAGAAACTGTTCTATATGAAGTGAGTGACGGCGTTGCCGTTATTACTCTTAACCGGCCTGAAGCCATGAACGCATGGACGCCACAGCTCAGCGATGAGTTATCGCTTGCAATGGGCGCTGCTGATGCTGACGATGATGTTCGCGCAGTTGTTCTCACCGGAGCAGGGAAAGCATTTTGTGCAGGTGCAGATTTGAGTGCTGGAGAAAGCGGATTCTTATCGGGCGGAGCAAGCGCTCAGCAAGGCCCGCGGTTAATGCCGTACAAAGTTCGTAAGCCTGTTATTGCTGCCATCAACGGACACGCAGTCGGAGTCGGAATTACGTATCCGATGTTGTGTGACATTCGAATTGTTTCTGAGACCGCAAAAATTCAGTACGCAATGGTGCGTCGCGGCATTCTTCCTGAACTTGGATCGCACGTGTTGTTGCCCCGAGTGATTGGCTTTTCGCGCGCTGCAGACCTCATGCTGACTGGTCGTCTCATTATGGGAACAGAGGCAGCTGAAATGGGACTTGCTTCTCGAGCTGTTCCGGCAGACCAAGTGCTGAATGTTGCCATGGAAATGGCGCGTGATATCGCAGTCAATGTTGCTCCTGTGTCGGCAGCTTTGGCAAAGCAGTTGATGTGGGACGGAATGAATACGACTCTGGATCACATGATTGAGACTGAAGGCAAATTGCTGCCAGTGTTGACCAAGGCTCCAGACTCCGGAGAAGGCGTGCGGGCATTTTTTGAAAAGCGCGCACCGCAGTGGGGGTCTCGCGTGTCGAAGGACATTCCGCCACTACCTCAGTGAATCACTAATATTTGAATTACTAACAACGGAGATATATGCCATTAGAACTTGATCTTGGACCAGCCGCTCTTCAATTCCGCACTGAATTGCGTACCTGGCTCGCAAAGAACATGCCCACCGATCTCATTGGTGTTAGTTCAGAGTCACTCACCCGAGGTCGCATGAGCGATGCCGGACGCAATTGGGTCAAGACCCTGACTGAAGCGGGCTACATGTGCGTGTCGTGGCCAAAAGAATATGGCGGCCGCGGACTGACCGGAATTGAAGTTGCAGTGATGAACGAAGAGTTCGCACGTGCAAATGTTCCACGCGTTACTCGCGGAATGGGTGAATGGCTTGTCGGGCCGTCCATCATTGTGTGGGGGACTGACGAGCAAAAGAAAGAATTTCTTCCTCGTATCATCGATGGCACGCACCGCTATTGCCAGGGTTTTTCTGAACCCGATGCCGGTTCTGACCTTGCCAGTTTGAAGACTCGCGGCATTATCGATGGCGATGAAGTGGTGATTTCAGGGCAAAAGGTGTGGACCTCTGGCGCTACTGAAGCGAACATGATGTTTTGTTTGTGTCGCACAGATCCTGATACTCCGAAACATCAGGGCATTTCTTATGTCTTGTTGCCTATGTTCACTTCGGATAAGAAGTCAAACGGCATTGAGTTGCGTCCTATTCAGCAACCTCACGGAGCCTCTCATTTCACTGAAACATTTCTTACAGAGTCCCGTGCGCCGTTAACAAACATCATCGGTGGAATGAATAACGGGTGGCGTGTCACCATGACAACGCTTGGTAACGAACGTGGAGGCAATGCAACCACACAACATGTCGAGTTCACACGTCAGTTTTGGGATGGCGTAAAACTTCTCAAAGAAAAAGGCCTGACATCAGATCCGGTTGTGCGTCAGAATCTCGCGTGGGCATTTTCTCATGTCGAGATCATGCGCTTCCAGGGTCTGAAATTGTTGTCAGAAGTATTGGCACGCAAAGAACCCGGTCCAGCAGCGTCCATCAACAAAATGTTCTGGTCTGAATATGCTCAAAAATTCAGCACGTTCATGGTTAATGCGCGCGGTGCTGATTCGATGCTGATCGACAACGACAAAGA